>CALERQ010000191.1 GCA_937907305.1 uncultured Clostridia bacterium
TATTTTAGCGCATTTTGCAGCAAAAGGAAAGCTTTTCGGCAATTTTCCTTTGCTTATGGGTCGCCAAAGAGCCAAATTCTATTGACAAAGCGTCTTATACCATGCACAATGGTGGTACTCCGCAAGGAGAAAGAGAGGAGAAGATCAATAATGGCAAGGAAACTTTTCTGCCAGCTGAATCCCTTTTGCTACCGTATCTCAGTGGAAAAGGAGATCATGCTGCGGAATCTGCGGGATATCATTTCCCCGGTACGCTTTGCAGAGCGCCGGGAAGCGGAGCCGCTGCCTGCCCTCATTAAGGGGCACCGTTCCCCCATGCTGCGCCAACTGGCCGGTGTGGATATGCAATTACAATATAATAAAGAAACCAATCTCCGGCTGGCGGGAGAACGCATTCATGGTCTTATCATTGAACCAGGTCAAACCTTTTCCTTTTGGCATACGGTGGGCCGCACCACCGCCCGGAAAGGTTATCTCCCAGGGCTGACCATTGGGGCCGGGCGTCTGGGCGCTGAGACCGGCGGGGGACTATGTCAGCTGGCCAATCTCATCCACTGGATGGTTCTCAATAGCCCACTTACCGTTACAGAGCTGCACCACCACACCGATGCCCTTTTCCCGGATAGCGGGCGGCGGGTGCCTTTTGGCACCGGGACAAGCATCTTTTATAAAAATGTTGATTACCGCTTCCGTAATGATACCGATACCCCGGTACAGCTGCTTATTTGGCAGGAGGAGCACGACCTCTGCGGTGAGCTGCGGGCCCAGCATGCCTTCCCGTACCGTTGGCGTATTATAGAGGAGGACCACCACTTCCAAAAGGAGTCGGATGGCCATTATTACCGATGCAGCCGCATTTACCGCGTCAAAATAGGCTGTGAAGGCAATGAGCTTGACAGAGAATTGCTGCTGATCAATCACTCCCAGGTGATGTATGATCCCGCCCTCATCCCTCCGGAGCAGATCCGGGAGGAACTCTCATGCTGAGAGAACGAAGCTTTGCCCACCGGGGTGGCATTGCTGCCTGCCGCGCGGGAGACCAGAGCTTGACTTGGGAAGAGCTGCATAGCCGTGCCAGCGCACTGGCGGCAAAGCTGGCGGAGGGCAGCGGGCCGGTCCTCATTTATGGTGAAAAATCTCCGGCGTATGTTATTGCTATGGTAGGCTGTCTTTGGGCTGGCAGGCCCTATGTCCCGGCTGGGCCGCACTACCCGGCGCAGCGGGTCAGCTCCATGGTTGCGCAGGCCAACATTCGCACCGCCATCTGTTTGCAGCCGCTTCCCGCAGCGCTGCAAGATGCCGTCCATTGCGTTTCTATTCCGCTCCAAGGTGGGGAGAACTTTGCTTTACCCGCTGCCGCTTTGGATGATATTGCCTATATCCTGTTCACCTCCGGCAGCACCGGCGCGCCAAAGGGCGTTATGGTCACCTATGCTAACCTGGAAAACTTCATCGCCTGGTTCACCGCGCGTCCCGCCATTGCGGGGCTGTATCCTCATGCGGTACTTAATCAGGCACAGTTTACCTTCGATCTTTCGGTCGCCGATTTTTATTATACATTATACACCGGCTGCACTCTGGAACTTTCTATGGAGGGGTGTCCCATATCCGACTGTGGCAGCCGGTCGCAGTTGGCCGTTATGACCCCTTCCTTTGCGGACTGCTGCCTGCTGGATGAGCGGTTTGTGGCCAAGACGCTGCCCTGCTTACAAACGATTTTCTTTTGTGGGGAACCATTGCGGGGCAGCACCGTGCGGCGGCTGTGGCGGCGTTTTCCGGGGCTGCGGATCATCAATGCTTATGGTCCCACTGAAGCAACCTGTGCGGTTACCGCCGTGGAGATCACTCCAGAGCTGGCCAAAGAGGAGAGACTTCCCATCGGGTACCGGCATGGGGAAGCAGTTACCGTTACGCTGGAACAACAGGACAGTATTACCCAACAAGCGGGAAGCACAGCAGACGATGATAGCGTGAGCGGGGAGCAATTCCATGGCCGTTCTGGTCGCATTACTTTACAGGGACAAAGCGTTGCCGCTGGTTATCTTGGCGGTGAGGAATTTCATGGCCGTTTTGTGACAGGTGATATCGGGTACTTTGAAAATGGGTACCTGTGGTATGTTGCCCGCTGCGATGACCAAATCAAATATAAGGGCTACCGCATAGAGCCCGGCGAAATAGAAGCTGCATTGACGGCTTTGTCAGGGATTCATCAAGCAGTGGTGCTGCCGCGCAAAGATCGCTTGGGGCGAGTCATCTCCCTCCAGGCGGTGGCAGCTGCAACCGGAGATCCGCAAGAGGAACAGGTGCGCCAGGACCTGGCATGTGCCCTGCCGGAGTATATGGTCCCCCGGAGGATATTGTTTTGCCGGGCGCTGCCCATGACGGTAAATGGTAAGATCGACCGAAGGAAGGCAGCTGCGCTATTGGGCGAAAGCGCTGTGCCAACAGACGAATAGACAAGGTTAAGAACAAATGTTTCACGTGAAACATTTTGAAGGAATTAAGGAGAGCAAATATGACAAAAGATAAACTGCTGGAGGTACTGTGCCGGGCCTGCGACCGGCCGCTGGAGTGGAACACTGAACTGCTGCAGAGCGGGTATTTGGACTCCCTGGCGATGGTGCTGCTGGAGGAGGAATTGGAGGTTGCTGGAGAGAGCATCTCAATAGCGAGAATGCCGAGGGAAGCGCTGAAAACCCCGATGAGCTTATGGGATTGGTACCGGCTTAATACCAAAGCAGAAAAGCATGAATAAATATGTTTGACAGCCCGGTGATGATATGCTACAATCATCGGGTTACCTTATTTTTTGACTGACATGGGGTGAAGGCATGAGTACAGTAGAAATTCTGCTCATTGGAATCGGCCTTTCGATGGACGCTTTTGCGGTGGCGATATGCAAGGGCCTGGGGATGCGGCGCATCAACTACAGGCACACCTTTATCATTGCATTGTTCTTTGGCGGGTTCCAGGCGCTGATGCCATTTTTGGGCTGGCTGTTGGGCAGCCGGTTTTCGCAGTATATCACCCGGTATGACCACTGGATCGCCTTCATTCTGCTGCTGTTCATCGGCGGTAAGATGATATGGGACACCCTGCACGAGGATGGCAAGGAGGAGGAAGAATTTGCCAACGAACGGCTGGACCTGAAAGAACTGCTGTTGATGGCGGTAGCGACCAGCATTGACGCATTGGCGATGGGGATTACCTTTGCGTTCCTCTCGGTCAATATTGGCAAGGCCTCCGGCTTGATCGGCTGCACGACTTTTGTAATATCAGCGCTGGGCGTATTTATTGGCAACCGTTTTGGCGCCAAGTACAAGAACAAGGCCTCGCTGACCGGTGGCATTATCCTGATCCTTATCGGCTGCAAGGTGCTGCTGGAGCATCTAGGCATCTTGGGATAAGGTTTAGCCGAAACTAACGGATTGACAAATCCGGAACATCATAATATAATAAACCGCGTAAGAGGGAGTAGTTTGCACGGTCTGGCGGCTGTGTTGGGCGGTATCGTCATCCCGGCGCTTTGGCGCTCGTGCCGTCCGTAAACACCATGTGTTTAGAACAAGACTTTTACAAAGGTCCCTAATGGGGGCTTTTGTAAGAGTCTTTTTTATATTTAAGTGTAAATAATATGCATGAGGTGACTGACTATGATTTTTGAAGAAATCGGCAGCCTGTTTGTGAATGTAGCGGCACTAAGCGACTGGCGCTACTGGGTCATGTGGGCCATTGGCGGCCTGCTCATCTACCTGGCGATTGCCAAGGACATGGAGCCGACGCTGCTGCTGCCGCTGGGCTTCGGCACTATTTTGGTCAATATTCCGCTTTCCGGCGCAATAGACCAGGTGAGTGCCAGTGGGCAGGTGACGGAGGGTGCTCTGACGACCCTGTTCAACGCAGGTATCGCCAACGAACTGTTTCCGCTCATTCTGTTCATCGGCATCGGCGCGATGATCGACTTTGGGCCTGTTTTGAGCAATCCCAAGCTGATGATCTTTGGCGCGGCGGCGCAGTTTGGCATCTTTTTGACCTTCTGTGCGGCTTCGATGTTCTTTGGCACCAATGACGCAGCATCTATTGCGGTCATCGGTGCGGCGGATGGCCCGACCTCCATCTTTGTTTCTCAGATGCTGGGTTCCAAGTATCAAGGTGCTATCATGGTGGCGGCGTATTCCTATATGGCACTGGTGCCTATCATCCAGCCGCCGGTCATTAAGGCGCTGACCACCCACAAGGAGCGGCTGATCCGGATGCCTTATAAGCAGGTGGAGATCAGCAAGACCACCCGCATTCTGTTCCCGATCCTGGTGACCATTATTGCCGGTATCATTGCTCCCACATCTGTGGCGCTCATCGGCTTTTTGATGTTCGGCAACCTGATCCGTGAGTGCGGAGTGCTTAATTCCCTGAGCGATACCGCCCAGCATGTGCTGGCGAACCTGGTGACCATTTTCCTGGGCATTACCATTGCGGCCAATATGCAGGCGGAGCAGTTCCTGAAGCCTGAGACCCTGCTGATCCTGTGCCTGGGTTTGGTAGCGTTCATCTTTGATACCGCGGGCGGTGTGCTGTTTGCCAAGTTCCTTAACCTGTTCCTTAAGACCAAGATCAACCCGATGATCGGCGCGGCAGGTATTTCCGCCTTCCCGATGAGCGGGCGTGTGGTGCATAAGCTGGGCCTGGCGGAGGATAAGCAGAACTATTTGTTGATGCAGGCCATTGGTGTAAATGTATCGGGGCAGATCGCTTCTGTAGTGGCAGGCGGCCTGATCCTCAATTTCTTCCTGTAATCGTAAGGGGGTAAAGCAGATGAATTATTTTAATCCCGGTGCTTTTGCGAGTAACTTTCATTACCTTGTTTCTGGTATGCTGGGTATTTTCCTGGTCATTGGCATTATTATTCTCTTTACGATGCTGCTGAACCGGGTTTTTCGTAAGAAATAATTAAGGAACTCTTCATTGTTCGTTTATTGCAGACTGTTCCAAAAAGGGGTATCCTAATGGTAAGATCCATATTGGGACAAGAGGGACGATAAATGCAGATGACTGACCGCCAAAAGAAAATATGGGGCATTGCCGCCGTCATCGGGCTGGTAGTCTTTATGGGGCTGCTGTGCTGGTTTGTAGGGCGGCCGATGATCCGCTTTGTTTCGGAGCCGGAGAAATTCCGCCTGTGGGTGGATGGACACGGCATCTGGGGGCGGCTGGCTTTCATTGGTATGGTGATTTTCCAGATCATTGTAGCCATTATTCCTGGCGAGCCGCTGGAGATCGGCGCGGGGTATGCCTTTGGTGCGGTGGAGGGTACCATTTTGTGCTTGATCGGTGCAGTACTGGGCGGAGCCATTGTGGTGCTGCTGGTACGGCGCTATGGAGTAAAGCTGGTGGAGGTCTTTTTCCCCAGGGAGAAGATCATGTCGCTGCGCTTTATGCAGGACAGCCGCCGGCTGGAGCTCCTGGTGTTTATCGTCTTTATGATCCCCGGTACACCGAAAGATCTGCTGTGCTACGCTGTTGGACTGACCAACCTGCGGATGCGGGACTGGCTGTGGATCTCGCTGGTGGCAAGGATCCCAAGCATTATCACCTCCACCATAGGCGGCAACGCGCTGGGGGAGAAGAATTATGTTTTTGCGGCAGCGGTATTTGCAGTAACGCTGCTCATCAGTTTGGGAGGCATCCTGCTGTACCGACACATCTGCCGGAAGGAAAATGAGGAGCTGGCCCGAAAAGAAGAACAGGAGGAAAACCATAATGAAGAAAACAATTAGTCTTATCTTGGCAGCGGTAGCGCTGCTGACGATACTGGCTGCCTGCGGCGGCAAAGCGCCTGAGGAACCTGCCGAAACGGCGCTGTATGGTAAAGTGACAATAGAAAATGCCCCCGCGAACGCGCTGGGCACGGTGGTCTATCTGGGCTACTACGAAAGTGCCGATGCCATGAAGGCGGAGCTGCCCGAAGCGCTGAAGGACCTGTCGATTGCAGAAATGGGCGGTGGAGAAGCCTATGCCATCATTCCGCGGTTTGAAGGGGAGAGTATGACCCTGTATGCCGTGACGATGAAGGAGGATGCCACAACTGAACGGGCGGAAAACGGCACTGTATATGACGGCGCGGTGCTGCTGATGTGTAATGAGAGCGATATCTTTGCCAATACCGAGGTAGAGATGAAGCTGGGCGATGACAGCATAAGCTTTGGACCATACATCAGCCTGATGGACGGCAGCGTGGTGACGCATGAGCGGGTGCCCGTTGGAACGATCCAGTGAATGTAAAATGAATAATCCCCCGTTCTCTCAGGAGAGCGGGGGAATTTTTTGCGGAATCAGCGGACAATGATTTGGGAGAGGGCTTCTCCGACCTTGCAATGCAGGGTGAGGGAAGTCTTATCATCCATGGGGGTGGGGTCGCGGTTGATGAGGACCAGATATCGGCCATGGAAATAATGGACGAGAGAAGCGGCAGGATAGACCGTGAGGGAAGTACCCGCAATGACGAGCATATCGGCATTGATGATGGCATTCAGGCTTTCATCAATTGTTTCGCCATCAAGCTGCTCCTCGTAGAGGACAACATCCGGTTTGATAAGACCGCCGCAGGTACAATGGGGGACGCCGGTCGTGGCGAGGATCTCCTCCGCTGAATAGCACTTATGACACTTCTGGCAGTAATTACGGTGGATGCTGCCATGCAGCCCCAGTACCTTTTTGCTGCCGGCCATTTGGTGCAGACCATCAATGTTTTGTGTAACGACAGCAGTAAGCTTGCCAGCGGCTTCCAGCTCCGCCAACTTGCGGTGGGCTGCATTGGGACGGGCCGTAAGACAGATCATCTTTTGACGGTAGAAATCGTAAAACTCCGCCGTGTGGCTGACGAAAAAGCTGTGGCTGAGGATGGTTTCCGGCGGGTAATCAAATTTTTGACTGTAAAGGCCGTCGACAGAACGGAAATCGGGAATGCCGCTTTCGGTAGAGACACCGGCACCGCCGAAAAAGACAATGCGACGGGATTCATCTATCATCTGCTGGAGTTTTTGAATATTCTCATCCATAAAGGAACCTCCTTTGGAAAATAATCTGCTGAAAAAGCCGCCGGTGGGCGGCTTTTTACGGTTTATTGCTTGGCTTTTTGGCTATTCGGTTTCTGGCGGAGCTTTTCCCGGGTGCCATCCGGCTTTTGGATGTAGGTGTTATCCAGGGTATGTTTAAGGCTGGCCTTCATTTCAGCAATGTACTGCCCACGCAGCTCCATGCGTTCCTTGATTTCTTCATCGGTCAGGTCGCGCTCCCGGGCAAGGCGGGAAAGATGACTGATGCGTTCTAACTTTTCTTTTTCCATAGGGGCTCCTTACTTGGGGAAAATGAGATCCAGCAGATGCTGGATGACATCGTAACCAAACTGATACTTGGCGATGACGCAGCCACCAATGACCAACCCGACAAAGATGAGCTGGAGCAGCAGGGCAGCGATGCCGAGATTGCGGCGGTTGCGGTTATTGCCGCGGCGGAAGGTCCATTTGATGGCGCAGACAAAATTGACAATGGGAATGGCCAACATCACCAAAGCGCCCATAAAAGAGCCGACCTTCATCACGGAAGTATCGGGTGGGGCTTTTCGAGGTTTTTCAGGCTGTGGTTCCTCCTGCAGTGGAGCAGTAGGCTGTGGTTCTTCCACTGGCGGGGCAACATGCTCCTCGTTTCCGGCCACGACGGCAGGCGGAATATCCGAGAGGAGATCGTCATTCCCGGCAAAAGAGCTGTTTTGCAGGTCTTCCATCATGCGTGATCCTCCATTTACAGCTTAGCGCCGCACTGGGAGCAGAAAGTGGAACCGGATTCCACAGGCTGGCCGCAGGCAGGGCAGACGGTAGGCGCAGAAGCTTCCTCAGCAGCAGGCTGTTCCTCTACGGACTCTACGGGAGTCTCATCGGTATTAATGATGCAATTGTTGTCATCGGAATTATCGGATTTAACAAGAGCGATACGGGCGCGCAGGGATTCAATCTGATCGTAAAGGCCGGTAATCTTGGCACAGTCGGCAGCATAGGGGCCTTCCGCCTCGGATTTACTCTGCTCATAGGTTTTTCGGCCGAGTTCCAGCAGGGCGGCATTAATATCCGACTGAACGCCGAGAATTTCCGCTTTGAGTTTGGCGATTTCGCCAAGGTCTTTGGCTTTATCAGCGGCAGTACCAGCCACAACAGAGATTTTTTTACCGAGATTATCGAAGAATGCCATATGATGTTCCTCCTTGGGTGTATGAAAATTATTGATACAGGATGATTTTATCACAGTCTGTCCGGCAGTTCAAATATTAAAGTGTGGAAAGGCTAGGATATTTCACTTTTTTGGGCTGTTTGTCCGGGGCAATAGGGCCGCAGGGGGCAGCGGGTGCACTGGGGGCGCCGGGCAATGCAGTATTCCCGGCCCAGAAGCACCATGCGGTGGCAGAAGCCAGTGGATTTTTCCGGGGGGATTTTTTTCCGCAGCTGCATTTCGACTTTGTAGGGGTCTTTGGAAGTAGTAAGGCCCAGCAGATTGGTGATACGGATGCAGTGGGTATCGCAGACATAGGAGGGCTGACCGTAGATATCACCACAAATGAGATTGGCCGTTTTGCGGCCAACGCCGGGGAGCCGGGTAAGTTCCTCAATGGAGTCCGGAACCACACCGCCATATTCATCCCGAAGCATTTTGCACATCTCTACAATATCGCGGGCCTTGGTGTGATAAAAACCGCAGCTGCGCACCATTTCTTCCACATCGGCAACATCCGCTTCGGCAAAGGCCTCGATGGAAGGATACCTGGCGAACAGAGCCGGTACCACCTGGTTTACACGGGCATCGGTGCACTGGGCGGAGAGCCGCACCGCAATGAGCAGTTCGTGCGGGATGCGGTACTGCAGGGAACAAAGATCCTGCGGGTAGAGCTTTTCCAGTTCTGTGATGATGTGCGCAATGCGTTCCTTTTCCTGCATTTTTGCCACGCTCCCTTCTGTGACCATGATAAGGATTTGCGGGCAAAATGTCAAGGCGGAGGAACCATGCTTCGACCGTTTCTTTTGTTCATGGTGGACTACAATGAAGCATGACACGGGAAGGGCGGAGAGAAATGAAGATATACGGTGATGTGCTGGCGGCAATGAACTTTACGGTGACGCTGCTTATTTTACAGCTGTGTGGGCGGATGCTGGGGGTAAGACCGGGAAGAACGGCAAAATACATATCAGCCGCACTGGGGGCAGCTGCAGCTTTTATTATTTTTGTACCGATCCATTCGGCGGCGGTACAGCTTTTATACCGGCTGGCGGTTTCGGTATTACTGGTAGGGGTGGCTTTTCCGACGCTGAACCGCAGACGGCTGTTGCGGGCCATCGGGGTGTTTTACCTGGTGAGTATCGTTTTTGCTGGGGTGACAATGCTGCTCATTTGGCTGCGGCCTGGATTGGGCTTCTATACCGCTAATGGGGTGGTGTACTATAATATTCCACCACTGATGCTGCTGGCCTGTGTGGCAGCGGCCTATGGTGCGGTGAGTCTGTTTGATCGTTTTACAGCGCTTCGGATTCCGCAGAGAGAGCTCTACCGCATTACGATAGAGCGGCGGGGACGAACGGTGCCGGTGCTGGCGCTGGCCGATAGTGGCAACCGGCTGATCGAACCGTTTTCCGGTCTACCGGTACTGGTGATAAATGCGGCAGAAATATGGGGACTGCTGAATCCGGAGGAACGAAGAATCGTGCGGGAGATGGATACTGAGGCGGTTATATCTGGGGTGCGTTGGGTACTGGCTGGGACGGTGCAGGGATGGGGAATGATGCCGGCATTCCGGCCGGAGAGAATGTATACAACGGTAAATGGCAAACGGGTGGAGCTGGGCGGCTATTTTGCCGTAGTGGTGGATGCCGAAATAGGGAACGGAAATTACGGTGGGGTATTTAACCCCAAGATGATACAGGTACTGCTGTGAGGTGACTGAAATGCTGCTAAATAGACTACTGAAAAGATTAAGAAAATTCTTCCTGGGTTATTATCTGGAGATTTACTACATCAATGGGCCGGACAATCTGCCGGCGCCGTTGAGCCGGGAGCAGGAAACGGCGGTCTTTATGCGGCTGGAGGAAGGCGACCCCAAAGCCAAGGAAATACTGATCACCCATAACCTGCGGCTGGTGGTGTATATCGCCAGGAAGTTTGAATCCACCGGTATTGGAATCGAAGACCTGATCTCCATAGGGACCATTGGGCTTATCAAGGCAGTGAATACCTTTTGCCCGGCAAGGAATATAAAGCTGGCGACCTATGCCTCCCGGTGTATTGAGAATGAGATACTGATGTACCTGCGTAAGATACAGAACCAGAAAACGGAGGTTTCCATAGATGAACCGCTGAATGTGGACTGGGACGGCAATGAGCTGCTGCTTTCAGATATTCTGGGGACAGACGGTGACACGGTGAACCGGAAGCTGGAGCAGGAGGTGGAGCGCAGTGCCCTGCGAGGGCTGGTAAGCGGACTGGGGGAGCGGGAGCAGCGTATTATGCGGCTGCGGTTTGGGCTGGACGGGGGCGAGGAACGCACCCAAAAGGAGGTAGCGGATATCATTGGAATCTCGCAATCCTATATCTCGCGGCTGGAAAAGAAGATCATACGGCAGCTGCGGGAGGAGATGCAGCAGATCTACTGAATGGAATTGGCCGCCGGGCAAGAAAAACCGGCGGTCAGTTTTATGCGGCGAAAGGGAGAAAATTCCCGGCGAAATATAATGAAATGCTGTTGCAATGGTGGGTGATAAAATGCTATACTGACAATAGTTATAATGTGTGCAAAGGAGTGTGTTTCCGTGCAGGAGGCAAAGCGTTTTTCCACCGCACTGTTCGGGTTTGAGCGTAAGGCAGTGTTGGATTATATTTACGAACAGGATAAGCAGGCACGGGAAGCACTGGAGGAGCTGGCGGTGCGTAATGATGCGCTGGACCGTAAGGCTGCGGAGCTGAATGAGAAGCTGGAAGCCCTGAGTGCCCAGTATAAGCAGGCGGTAAGTGACAACAAGGAAAAGGAACGCCAGTTGAACGAGCAGGGAAGCGACTGTGCACGCCTGCGGGAGCGCACCAATAAGCTGGCCGCGCAACTGCGGGATAAAGAGAATGCCCTGCAGCTGCAGATGGAACTGAATAAAAAGATGCAGGCCCGTGTAAATGAACAGGAGACTGTACTGAACAGCCTGCGGGCGGAGCTGAATGAAGCAAAATTGCAGGCTGACCTTTTTAAGGGGCGGCATGAGGACTTTAATGGCCTGAAAAACCAACTGGATGAAATAAGGGCGCAGTTTACCCAACGGCTGGATCAATTTGAGAAGGACTTTGACCGGCTGGAGGCAGAGGTGCCGTGCTGTAAGGCAGCGGCCCGGTGTGCTGGTAAGCAGGAAGAGGACAAGCCGGTGGTACATAAGGTGATGCTGCGGCGGCGCGGTGCAGCACAGCAGACTGAGGAACCGGCAAAAACAGCTGGTGGTGCCGGAAGCCGTGTATGTAAGATCCTGAATGAGTGGAAGTGATGTGACCGATGTTCAAATCAATTACCTCAATGGAGGTATTCTGGGATATCCTGCGCAGTATCCGTGTGCAGGATATTTTGGATATTCTTATTGTTGCTTATCTTGTTTATAAGCTGATTAACCTGCTGAGAGAGACCCGCGC
>CALERQ010000192.1 GCA_937907305.1 uncultured Clostridia bacterium
CCCGCCCGGAAACGCTGCGCATTCCCGGAGCGGGATTAGACGACGCTTATAAGGTGCCGCAGGCGCATTTAATTCGGTTTCTGCTGAATCCAAATTAAAATGCGCCGCAGGCACCTTGAGAGCGTATCTGCGGCGCTGTACGGACGATGCCTTGGCATCGTTCGTATCCAGCCGCAGCTTAGCGGCAAGGGGGTCTTGGGGCACAGCCCCAAGCGTGTTTTGGTTCCTTTTACACGAGTAAAAGGAACGCCCCCGCGGCGAGCGGTGCAAACGATGCCTTTGCAAAAGGCTCCGCGACGCCGACAGGCGATTACAGTCTGGGCCTAAATATGTCTTTTGCTACTTTTCTTCGGAGAAAAGCAGGCCCCAGTGGATTATACCCCCTGTAAAAAAGCCGGCCGTCATTCCGGGTTTTCACACTTTCCACAAAGTTTTCCACAGTGCGGTTAACACTTGCAAAGCGGCCGGTTTTAGGGTAAAATAGTGGCAGAAAGTATCTATTCCGAAAAGAGGTTTTCCACATGGCCATTACTTTACGGGAACAGTATCTGGAGGGGTTTGTTTCCTCCCACGAAATGGACTGCATGGCCCCCCAGGTGGCGGCGGCCGCGGCACAGCTGCGGCAGCACACCGGCGCGGGCAGCGACTTCCACGGCTGGCTGACCCTGCCGCGGGATTACGATAAAGAGGAACTGGCACGCATCCACGCGGCGGCGGAAAAGATCCGCAGCGACACCGATGTACTGGTCGTCATCGGCATTGGCGGCAGCTACCTGGGCGCCCGCAGCGCTATCGAACTGCTGCGCAGCCCCTACTATAACGCCCTGGGCAAGGATGGCCCGGCCATCTACTTTGCGGGGTGCAATCTTTCCGGCAGCTACCTGGATGAGATCCTGGCGCTGTGCGAGGGCAAGCGGGTCTCGCTGAATGTCATTTCCAAATCCGGTACCACCACCGAGCCGGCACTGGCCTTCCGCGTGCTGCGCGGCATGATGGAACAGCGCTACGGCAAGGAAGCGGCGGGGCGCATCTACTGCACCACCGACCGGGCCCGCGGGACGCTGAAATCGCTGGCGGACCGGGAGGGCTGGCAGACCTTTGTCATCCCCGATGATGTGGGCGGGCGGTATTCCGTGCTGACCGCGGTGGGCCTGCTGCCGATGGCTGTGGCCGGTATCGATATTGATGCCGTCCTTGCCGGTGCCCAAAAGGCTATGCAGGAGTTGGCCAATGAGGACTTTTCCGCCAACGCCTGCTACCGCTACGCGGCGATCCGCAATATTCTGCTGCGGCGGGGCAAGGCCATAGAAATCTACGCAAGCTACGAGCCGCGCTTTACCCAGATGGGCGAGTGGCTGAAGCAGCTGTACGGCGAAAGCGAAGGCAAGGATGGCAAGGGACTGTTCCCGGCCTCGGTTGCCTTTACCACCGATCTGCACTCGATGGGACAGTTTATCCAGGATGGCAGCCGCAACCTGTTTGAGACGGTCATTGATTTTATCACCCCGGCCGCCGACCTGACGGTGGAGGAGGACCCCGAAAACCTGGATGGGCTCAATTTCCTTTCCGGCATGGCCATGCGGCAGATCAACCGGCGGGCGATGCAGGGGACCATCCTGGCGCATACCCGCGGCGGCGTGCCCAACCTGGTGCTGGAGGTCCCTGCCATCAATGAGGAGGAGTACGGCTACATGGTGTACTTCTTTATGCTGGCCTGCGGCATCAGCGGGTACCTCTTGGGGGTCAATCCCTTTGACCAGCCCGGTGTGGAGGCCTACAAGAAGAACATGTTTGCCCTGCTGGGCAAGCCCGGCTATGAGGACCTGCGGCAGGAGCTGCTGGCCAAGCTGGGAGAGTAAAAACCATATCAACTCTGGGCCCACGGCCCATGGAAGAATATTATTTAGCGAAAACGACCACCAAATTCCAAGGAGGATCACAAGTATGATTCAGTTAATCGTAGGACACAAGGGCAGCGGCAAGACCAAGGCCCTGGTAGAGATGGCCAACAAGGCTGTAAAAGAGAGCAAGGGCAATGTAGTAGTGGTGGAAAAGGATGTGGGCCTGACCTATGAGATCAGCAGCTCCGCCCGCCTGGTTTACTCCGATGAATATGCCATTGCCGGTTACGATGCTGTTTACGGCTTCATCACCGGTCTGCTGGCCGGCAACTATGATATCACCCACATCTATGTGGATCCCGTCTTTAAGATGTGCGGCCGTGATTTTGAGGCCTTTACCCAGATGGTAAACAAGCTGGATGCCCTGCAGGCCACCCAGGAGGTCAATATCATCTTCACCCTTTCCTGCGAGCCGGAGGATCTGCCCTACCATCTGCGGGATATGATGATCGAGAACTGGTAAGCGGTATTATCCCGATCCTGTGAGGTTATAAGAGGGGCGGCGCCCGGAAAGAGCGATCTTTCCCGGGCTGTCGGCCCTTGCTTTTTTAAGAAAGGAGCGCCCCATGAAGCATCATGTCATCGCCGCGGCTGTGCTGACCGCCATTCTGTGCCTTACGCTGCTGGCTGCCTGCGGCAGCGGAGAGCCTACCCTGAGGGACTTTGAGGCCATCAAAGAGGGAACGCCCCGCAGTGAGGTGCTGGAAAAATTCGGGGAGCCGGACAGCGGCCTTTCCGGATTTTTCGGGGATATTTACAATTGCGGGGATCAGGTGGTCGTCATTTACTATGAAGTCGACTACGGCAGCGATGCCGCAACAGTAAGCAAGATCGCTGTCACTGAGCAGCAGATCAAAAACGACTGAATTTATGGGGGTCTATCACCTATGTCCCGATTTCTTTGGGTGGCGCTGGGCGGCGCTGCGGGCGCCATGCTGCGCTATGCCATCAGCTTAATACCGGTGCGGGGCAGCTTTCCTGTCCTCACCCTCATCACCAACCTGCTGGGCGCTTTGCTCATCGGGCTGATTGCGGGCGCGGCGGAGCTTGCCAGCCCCTCACCGAACCTTGTCCTTTTTGCCAAAACGGGGCTGTGCGGCGGCTTTACCACCTTTTCTACCTTCTCGCTGGAGGGCTACACGCTGCTGAAAGCGGGGCAAAAGGGCATGGCGGCCCTGTATATCCTGCTGAGCGTGGGGCTGTGCCTGCTGGGCGTTTGGCTGGGGCGGCTGGCGGCAATACAAATTTTCCGGCATTGAGCCGAAAGGAGACCCCCCTTTGACTTTCCAATACTTTTTCTTTGATACCGTGCCGGGATATTTTTTGCAGGCGCTGCCCTTTGCGCTGGCGGCCGGGGGGTGGTATGCCCTGCGCCTGCACAAAAAAGAGCCCGCGCTTTCCGGCGGGCGGGTGCTGCTGCGTTCGCTGTTTCCTTGCTATTTTGCGGGACTGCTGGTCTTTACCATCTTTTTATATACCGTTTCTGATCTCTACTATCTGCTGTTCTACGGCAGGCCCTCCCAAAGCGGGCTGCCGTGGTTTGTGATGGATTACGATTTTTCCTTTGACTTTTTCCGGTATTTCACCACGGAAAACCGTGATAATATCTTGTTATTTTTGCCGTTTGGCATACTATACCCGCTGTACCGGCCGCAGGCAAACTGGGGCCGCACGGTATTGGCAGGGCTGTGTACCACCATTGCTATCGAGCTGATCCAGCCCATAGTGGGGCGCAGCTTTGATGTGGATGACATCCTGATGAATCTTTTTGGCACGGTCATTTCCGCTACCCTGTTTTTTCTGCTGCGGGCGGTATTTTGCCCAAAAAGGAAGCAGGCATAGCCCCCGCACCCATTCCTCCCCGGCCGCATAGGATGGCGTAGCAACGAAAGGGAGGGGGGAGAGGCCATGTATCGCAGGCGTTCTCCCCGCCGCCGGGGCGACTGCCCCCTGGCACTGTGCTGCATGGCCTTTGGGCTGGGGGTGCTGCTGGCCCTGTGCGGCGAGCTGCGCACCGCGCTGGTCTTTGCGGCCATCGGTCTGGTGATCCTTGGCTTTCGCTGCCGTCGTTAGCTGCTGTCACTTGCCAAAAGGAGGAGTAACTGTATGAAAGTTGTAGTTTACCGCAGCCCACGCCTGCTTTCCGGTCTGCTCCGGGCGCTGTTCCACATCCGCCGGGAACCGGAGCTGCCCTGACCCCCGCCCCCCCAGCGGGGGCTTTTCTTATGGTTTACTCCTATATGAGTATCTAAAGCTTTAGGTCAAGATTGTAGTCGCCTGGCGGGCGGGGCGGAGCCTTTTGCAAAGGACCTTACCCCATGGCCAGCAGCCCCTGGCCCAGGCGCTGGAACGCCCGGCCGAAGGTCATGCGCTCCACGGCGGCGGCTGTTACCACCGGGTAGCTGGCCACCGTTTGGCCCTCCACCGTCACAGTCACGGTACCTACCTCGGTCCCGGCGGCAATGGGAGCCTCCAGACTTTCGGCCAAGTTCATCGTTTGGGTCATGGCCTCCCGCTGGCCCTTGGGGATGACGATCCCTTCCGCGGGGGGCTGGGCGGTCAGCTCCACTGTAGGGGCGGTGCCGCGGGTCACAGCCAGCGGCTCCAGCTCCGGCGGGGTGATATTCACCGCGGCCAGGTTGGCATAGCCCCAATCCAGCAACGCCCGCGCCGCCGCGAAGCGGTCATTGCTGTTGCCGGCCCCCAGCACCACCGCGATAAGCCCCAGGCCATCCCGGCTGGCGCTGGCGGAAAGACAGCAGCCCGCTCCATTGGTGGTACCGGTCTTCAGCCCCGTGGCACCCTGGTAAAAGCGCACCAGGCGGTTGGTATTCACCAGACTGGTGGCGCCGCCCCGCAGGGTATCCATCCATATGGTGGTGTAATCGGTGATCTTGGGGTGCTGCAGCAACGCCCGGCTCATCAGGGCGATATCCCGCGCGGTACTGTAATGACCCTCATTATCCAACCCGGCGCAGCAGGCAAAGTGGGTATTTTCCATGCCCAGCTCGGCGGCCTTTTGGTTCATCATCTGCACAAAGGCTTCCTCGCTGCCGGCCACATATTCCGCAAGGCACACGGTGGCATCATTGGCGCTCTGCACCGCCACCGCCTTGAGCAGGTCATCCACCGTCATTTCCTCGCCAGGTTTGAGCCATATCTGGCTGCCGCCAAAGCCCGCCGCTACCTCGCTGCAGGTCACGGTATCGGTCAGGGCTATTTTGCCGCTGTCCAGCGCCTCCATAAAGAGCAGCAGGCTCATGATCTTGGTGATGGAGGCCGGGGGCAGCTTTTCATCGGCGTTCATCTCGTACCGCACAGCGCCGGTGTTCTGGTCGATGAGGATAGCGCTTTTGACCGGCAGAGAAAGCGCCACCTGCATTCCTTCGGCCTCGGCCACCTCCTTTTGGATCACCGCCGCCGGAATATTGGCATTGGGGATCTCCTCCCAGGTGGTTTCCTCCGCGCCCGCGGGCACGGTAAGCAGCAGCCCCACCAGCCCTGCCGCCAGCAGCTTTTTTATCCCTTTCATCACATGACCTCCCTTTCGATCCTCTTTATCCCATTCCTATGCGGGGAAGGGGAGGAATTTGCAGGGGGATTGGGGCATTTCCTCCGCACAAAAGAGACAGGAACATAAAAATGTCCCCGGAATATTCCGGGGACCTTTTTGTATTGGGCTTAGATATCAATTTTGCCGTAGCGCTTGCCGGTATTGGCGGAGAGGATCTCCTGCTCCACAGCGCTCTTTTCGCTCTTGGGGGCGTTTTCGGCCTGTTCCCGGCGGACGGGACCGCCGATAGCGGGCGGGTCCTCCAGGCGGGGACGGCGCTCCCCGGCGGGACGGCTGCGACGCTCGCCGTCATTCCGGCGCTCGCCGCCATTGCTACGGCCGCCGTTACCGCGGCGGTTGCCGCCACGACCATTCCGGCCGCCGCGGCCGCCCTCACGGGTGCCTTCCTTGCCGCCGGTAGGCGGTACGGTGGAGCTGATCACAACACGGCGGTTGGGTTCCACACCGGTGGAAGAGCTGGTAGCGCCCTTGACGCTGGAAACCGCGCCATGGATGATGCGGCGCTCATAGGGGTTCATCGGCTCCAGCGTGATGCTGCGGCCGGTGCGCACAGCCTGATTGGCCAGCTTGCGGGCCAGGGCCTCCAGGGTGCGGGCACGCTTTTCGCGGTAGTTGCCGCTATCGATGGAAAGACGGATATACTCGCCCTCGCCGCGATTGGCGACCAGGCTGGCCAGGTACTGGATGGCATCCAGGGTCTCGCCCCGGCGGCCGATGACGCTGCCGATCTGCTCACCCGCCAGCTGCAGGCGGACATTTTCCTCGTAGTAGCGGGGGGTCAGGGTAAAGTCGGTCAGGCCCATGGCCTTCAGGATCTCGGTGACATAGGCGGCGGCCTTTTCCACCTTGGCGCGTACTTCCTCGGTAGGCTCTATCTCCACGGGAGCGGGCTTTTCGGCCTCGGTCTTAACAGGCTTTTCGACTCGGGACTGACGCTCCGGCTTTTCGGCCTTTTCGGCGCGGGGAGCGGGTTTTTCGCTCCGGGCGGGTTTTTCCGTCTTGGGGGCGGCGGGCTTATTTTCGGATTTCTGTTCCTTCTTGGGGGCCTCCTGCCGGCGGGGCTTTTCGCTCCGGGCGGGCTTTTCATCGGGCAGCTCCACCCATACGCGTACCTTGGCGGGCAGCTTCTTCAGGCCCAGGAACCCGCCCTTACGGGGCAGGTCAATGATCTCAAACTGCACCTCTTCGCGGGGCAGTCCCAGCAGCAGAGCACCGCTTTCAATCGCGGCATTGGCGTCCACGCCGGTAGCAATGATCTCTTTTATCATATTCAGTTACCTCTTTATTCGGCGGCATCAGTCATCGATGTATTCATCGCCGTACTTTTCGGCATAGCGGCGGCGGGCTTCCTTTATCTTTTCCTTATCGGAAAGATAGGTGGTATCCTCCACCTTTTCGCCGTTCTTCAGGGCTTCCTTGGCCCGCTTCTTGGCCTCTATGCGCTCCTGGCGCTCCTTTTCGGCGCGCTCCTTGGCCTCGGCCTGCAGCTTTTCGGCTACTTCCTTGGGGTTATAGATCTTATTGAGCACAAGGGACTGAACGCAGCCGAACACATTGGAAAGGGTCCAGTAGATGCCTACGCCGATAGGCACCATGAAGGTGAACCAGATGGAGATGAGTGGCATGATATACATCATCATCTTCATGCTGGCGCCGGCCTGGCCCATATTGGGGCTGTTCTTCATGGAAATGATGGAAGAAAGCAGCGCGGTGGCACCGGAGAGCAGCGGGATGATGACCAGCCAGTTCCAGCCGCCTTGCCAGGGCAGGTTGGGGGTGCCGGAAAGATCCATGCCGAGGAAGCCCATGTCAAGGGACTGGATCTTGGCGATGACATCGGCGCCGACGCTGGAATAAGCGGCGGGATTCTGCATGACGCTCTGGTAAATGTTGATCTGGGGGGCGTAGCCGGTGGTGGCGATACCCAGGGTGCCCGCGACCTCGGTAAGGGCGGCGATGGTCTCCTTGGAGAAGCGCAGCAGATGGGTCAGGGGCTTATACACTACATCCAACAGACCGAAGATGACCGGGAACTGAATGAGCAGGGTGCCGCAGCCACTCATGGGGTTGTAGTTTTCCTTGGAGTAAAGAGCCTGCAGCTCCTCATTCATTTTGGCCTGGTTATTCTTGTACTTGGCCTGGATCTCCTGGATCTTGGGCTGGATGATCTGCATCTTTACGGTGGATTTCTGCTGCTTGAGGCCCAGGGGGAACAGGAGCAGCTTAACGATGAGGGTAAAGAGCACCAGCGCCACGCCGTAATTGCTTACCAGGTGGTACAGGCCATACATCAGCCACCCAAAGGGGTAGCCGAAAACTGTCATAATAAAATTCATAAGGATGGTCCTCCGTTCCCATTTTCATGGGGGATAGTTTCCTCGCCGGGGATTTTTCCGGCCGAGGGCTGGGAAGGGTGTGCCGCCTGCTGCTGCTTTTCCTGCTCGGCGCCGGCAAAGGGGCGCAGGGAAAAGCGCTGGGGCACCGGATCGTACCCCGGGCGGCCAAAGGGCTGGCACCGCGCCACACGGCACAGGGTCAGCAGGCTCCCCCGGATGGGGCCAAAGCGCCGCAGCGCCGTGACCGCGTAGCAGGAGCAGGTGGGGGAGAATCGGCATCTGGGAGGAATGAGAGGGGAGATGCACTTCTGGTAGAACCTGATGGGCAGGATCAAAAGCTCGCTGCATATTTTTTTGAGGAATTGCCACAGCCGCTTCATGGGGTCCCGGCCCCCGTTTTGGCAGGGGCACCGCACAGTTCGGTGATCTGCCGGAGCATAAGCTGCTGTACCGGCTGCATTTTGCAGTGGGCGGTACGGCTGCGGGCCACAAAGATGAAATCGTAGCCCTGGGGCAGCTGCTGTTCCAGGCCGGTATAGGCGGCGCGGATGACACGCTTGGCGCGGTTGCGGCGGACGGCATCGCCCACCCGTTTGCTGGCGGTGATGCCGACGCGATTGTGTCCCAGCCGGTTGCGGGCGCAGTAGGTGACCAAAAGCGGCCCGGTCTGCGTCCTGGCCCGGCGGTACATGCGGGTAAAATCGCGGTTTTTCTTGATGATGACGGTGGTTTTCATGGTTTGGGTCCCTTCCCTGCGCCGCGGGAGAAGCGGGCAGTAGTGCGGTGTGCCGGACTGAGAAGAGAGAGGAGAGGGCGTCCCTTTCACACCGCTGCCTTCGCGTTTTCAGTTCCCTGTGGTATGTGCGGTAAGACTAAAAACAATGCCCACGGCATAGGCGCTGTGGGCATCTTTCTTAGTGGGTCAGTCTGGCTCTGCCCTTGGCGCGTCTGCGGGCCAGGACCTTGCGGCCATTGGCGGTAGCCATTCTCTTTCTGAACCCATGGACTTTGCTTCTCTGTCTCTTTTTGGGCTGATAAGTTCTGAGCATCGTTCTTCCCCTCCTTCCGGGTCTTGGCGGCGGCCCCGGCGCGGGAGCCTGCCTGATGTGGTCGGCCACCTGTACCAACGCGCTATTGGTAGAGATGACCCTGCAATTTTGAATTATACCTTAATTCTTGTCCCTCTGTCAAGAAAAAGCTACTGTTTTCGCGGGATTTTATTGCCCCGCGGCGTAAATAGTGGCCGCCCTGCCGGGCGGGTACAAGATGTGGGGAGGGGCATGGGCAGTTCCGCCTGCCGGCGGGGGTACTTTTCTATGAAGAAAAGTACCCAAAAGTCATTCAGGGCCCCACGCCGCCGTCAGGCGTTTTCTTTCACCTCCGCCCCACGGAAATGTGGAAAAATTCCACGCTTTTCGGGCCTTTTCTGTTGTGTTTCGGCCCCAAATATGCTATTATATATAATAGGTATTTGTCCCCTGTGGAAAACCGGGGACGCAAATGAAATGAGGTTCAATATGGATTCTTTTTCCGATGTATTCGAAAGGGTAAAGCAGCTGTGCCGCGGCGAAATGAGCGAGGTCGCCTACGATCTTTGGATCCGGGAGCTGGAGCTGACCGCCCTGGACAGCAGCACCGCCCGCCTGCAATGCACCACGCAGTTCAAGCGGGATATCGTCAACGAAAAATACAATGCCCTGCTCACCGCCAGCTTTGAGGAGATCATGGGCTTCCCGGTGCAGGTGGAGATCACCTCCCGCGAGGCTGCCCCTGCCGCCCCCGCGGCGCAGGAAAATGACCGGCTGGATTTCCAGCCCGAAAAGGAGTATTCCTTCGAGACCTTCGTAGTAGGCAGCGGCAACAGCCTGGCCCATGCCGCGGCCTGGGCAGTGGCCAATAACCCCGCTAAAAGCTACAACCCGCTTTTTATGTACGGCGGCAGCGGCCTGGGCAAAACCCACCTCATCTACGCCATCTGCGGCAAGATACGCCAGAACCACCCGGATTATAAGCTCCTGTATGTCAAGGGCGAGGAATTTGCCAATGAGCTGATTCTGGCCATCCGCAATGGCACCACCGCCGAGTTCAAGGAAAAATACCGCCAGGCAGACCTGCTGGCCGTGGATGATATCCAGTTCATCGCTGGCAAGGAAAGCACCCAGGAGGAATTTTTCCATACCTTCAATTCGCTGTATGAATGCGGCAAGCAGATCATCCTCACCAGCGACCGTCCCCCCAAGGAGATCAAAACACTGGAGGACCGGCTGCGCACCCGCTTTGAATGGGGCCTGCTGGTGGATGTTCAGCCCCCGGATTTTGAGACCCGCATGGCCATCATCAGCCGCAAGGCGGATAGCCTGGGGCTTGCTCTCCCGGAGGATGTCGCGGCCTTCATCGCCGGCAAGCTGAAGGATAATGTCCGTCAGCTGGAGGGCGTTGTCAAACGGCTGGATGCCCACGCCAATCTGACCGGGGCACCCATCACCATGATGCTGGCCGAAAACGCCATTCAGGATATCATGACCGAGCAGACCCCGCTGCCTGTCACCGTCGACCGTATCATCGATGAGGTGGCCCGCACCTACGGTGTCACCGCCGAGGATATCCGGGGCCAGCGCCGCAGCAATCAGATCTCCACCGCCAGGCAGGTGGCCATGTATGTGGTCCGGGAGATCACCGGCATGACCCAGCTGGAGATCGGTCAGGAGTTCGGCGGGCGGGATCACTCCACTGTGGTGTATGCCCTTCAGCAGGTCACCAAGGCCATCCAGACCGACCCCCGCAAAAAGGAAGTCATCGAAGATATCATCAAAAATATCCGCAACCTGAACGGCTGATATCTTCCCACAGCTTTTCCACTTTTCACACCGGGTTTTCCACCACGCTGTGCAAACTTCAAAATCTTTTCACATTTCCAACAAATTTTCCGTATCCCTTTCCATATCGCGCTATCGGGTACAAGCCCGCATCGATACAAGGCTATTTACTCTCATTCCACATTCCCACACGTTCTACTACGACTACTGATTTTTATATTTTATCTTCACAGATGGAAACCAAATAAGGAAAAAATGGCCGCCGCAGGCGGCCGCGCGCTGTGAAAAACCGCAGCCACCCACTTTCCGCCGTGAAACAAGGAGGACGACACCGCAATGATGATGAAATTTACCTGCAATACCGGGGAGCTCAATCAGGGCATCAATTCCGCCCTGCTGGCCGTCAGCCCCAAAAGCACCCTGCTGGCTCTGGAGGGGATCCTGGTCCGGGTCACCACCAAGGAGATCACCCTGATGAGCTACAATCTGGAAATGGGCATTACCGCCATCGTGGATGCCAAGGTAGAAAAAACCGGCGAGCTTATCATTCCTGCCAAGGTCTTTTCGGATATCATCCGCCGCATTGAAAGTGATGAGGTCACCATCGAAGCGGATGACCGCTGCCTGGTACAGATCACCGGCGGTGTTTCCCAGTTCACCATCCTGGGCATGACCTCGGAGGAATTCCCCGAGCTGCCGGAGGTAGGAGAGGCCCAGGGCTTCTCCATTCCCATGGAGACCCTTTCCTCCATGGTGGATATGACCCGCTATGCCATCGCCACCAATGATACCAAGCCCGTACAGACCGGCTGTCTGTTTGAGCTGCAGGATGGCGAGCTGGTGGTCGTGGCGGTGGATGGTTTCCGGCTGGCGCTGCGTCGGGAAAAGGTAGAGCACCACGAGCCGATGCGTTTCATCGTCCCCGGCAAGACGCTGGGCGAGCTGCTGAAGCTGATGAGCGAGGAGGGCAATGTGGTGGTGGAAGCCAGCCGCAAGCATATCCTCTTTGATATGGGCAACTGCGCGCTGGTCAGCCGCCTGCTGGAGGGCGACTTCCTTGATTATCACGCGGCCATCCCGCGGGAAAGCAGCACCAATGTGGTGGTGAATACCCGTGCACTTATTCATTCCATCGAGCGTACCAGCCTGTTGATCAGTGACCGGCTGCGCAGCCCCCTGCGGGTGGATTTCGGCGAATCGGTCATCAAGATGAGCTGCTCCACCAGCATCGGCAAGGCCTATGATGAATGCTGCTGCTCTACCACCGGCAATCTGCTGGAAATGGGCTTTAATAACCGCTTCCTGCTGGATGCCCTTAAAAATGTCGATACTGATATGGTACGGCTGGAGCTGTGCGGCCCCTTAAGCCCTATGAAGGTTCTGCCGCTGGAGGGCGACCATTTCCTGTTCCTGGTGCTGCCCATGCGGCTGCGCGCGGAATAAAACCTTTATCTGAAGTTTAGCAAATGGTTTTATGGCAGCAACAATTTTGACCTAAATAATAATTTTTTCAAAGGATATCTTCTTTCAAAAATAGAGAAAGCGTGAAATTATGGAACTCATCACCATTCAAACCGAATTCATCAAACTGGATAGCTTCCTCAAATTCTGCGGCGCGGTAGGCACCGGCGGAGAAGCCAAGATCGCCATTGCAGAAGGCGAAGTGCAGGTGAATGGGGAAGTGTGCACCATGCGCGGCAAAAAGCTCTACCCCGGCGATACCGTTACCCTGGCCGGCGAAAGCTGGCAGGTGGCTGCCCCGTGAGGCTCACCCGGCTGAAAACTGAAAATTTTCGTAATTTGGCGGCGGTAGATGCAGCACCGGCGCCCGGCGTCAATGTCATTTACGGCGAAAACGCCCAGGGCAAGACCAACCTCATCGAGGCTATCTATCTGTTGACCGGGCAGAAGAGCTTCCGCGCGGCCAAGGAGAGCGACTACCTGCGCTTTGGGCAGGAGGTCGCCCGCATTGAGGCGGAATTTACCTGCCAGAACCGGGAGAAAACAGCGGCATTGGCCTACGGCAGCAAAAAACTGGCCTGGCTGAATGGTGTGGAGTGTGTACCCAGCGAGCTGACCGGCGAATTTTTGGCGGTGGTGTTCTCTCCGGGGGAGCTGGCGCTCATCCAGGAGGGACCCTCGGAACGCCGTGCGTTTTTGGATGGCGCCATCAGTCAGGTGATGCCCCGCTACATGACCACCCTGGCCGCGATGGGCCGCATCCTGCTGCAAAGGAATACCCTCATCACTGATATGCAAAAAAGCGGCAATGCCGCTATGATGGAGCCCCTGCTGGAAACCTGGGACCGCAGCCTGGCTAAGGTAGCTTTCTCTATCTGCCATGCCCGGGCAAGGTTTATCCGGCGGCTGGCCCCGCCCGCGGCGGAAATTTATATGGATATCTGCAAGCGGGCCGACCAGCCCTTTTCCCTCAGCTACCAGCCCAGCATTCCCGCCCCGCAGGACGCCGATTGGGCCGATATTTCCCCCACTGAGGGTGAAGCGCATATTCGGGCCGCGCTGGCCGCGGCCCGCAATGAGGATTACAAAAACTACTGCACCACCCTGGGCCCCCACCGCGATAACATGGAAGTGACCATTGCAGGTATCTCCGCGCGGAATTTTGGCAGCCAGGGGCAGCAGCGCAGCTGTGCCCTGGCCCTGAAGCTGGCCCAGTGCCGGGTGATGGAGGAAACGCTGGGCGAAGCGCCGATCATCCTGCTGGATGATGTGCTGAGCGAGCTGGATAAGACCCGCCGGGATTACTTCCTGCACGGCGAGCACCCGGGGCAGGTGTTCATCACCTGCTGTGACCGGGGCGCCGCCCGAACACTGGGCGAAGGCGCCGCCTTCCGCATGAAAGAGGGGCAATTATACCTGCCCCAGAAGCGAACCAAAAAACGAAAGGAGCCGTGAAAATATGTATCTGCACCTGGGACAGGAAACAGTGGTGCGTGAACGGGATATCATCGGCATTTTCGATTTGGATAACACCACCGTAAGCCGCCATACCCGTAAGACCCTGAACGAAGCTGAAAAGGCCGGCCGGGTCATCAATGTGACCGATGACCTGCCAAAGACCTTTGTCATTACCACACCGCCCGGTAAAAAAACCGGCGAAGATATGGTATATCTGTGTCAGCTTTCTACCGGAACGCTGAAGAAGCGCAGCAAGAAATAGTTTTTTTGAAAAACAGTGGGCTACCGATCCGCCCTTATATAATTTCCGCCTTTTGTGTAAAAGGCACCCCCATGCCATTTATCCAATCTGATCGAACCGATCTTGAGAATAGGAGATACTATGAGCAACATCGAACAGGTAAAACAAAGCCACTATGACGAAACACAGATCCAGGTGCTGGAGGGACTGGAGGCAGTCCGTAAGCGCCCTGGTATGTATATCGGTTCCACCGGTCCGCGCGGCCTGCACCACCTGGTATACGAGATTGTGGATAACGCCATAGATGAGGCGCTGGCAGGCTACTGCACCCATATCGAAACCGAGATTCTGGAAGGCGATGTCATCCGTGTCACCGATAACGGCCGAGGCATCCCCGTGGGCATCCACCCCAAAATGGGCATCCCCGCGGTCACGGTGGTTTATACCATCCTGCATGCCGGCGGTAAATTCGGCGGCGAGGGCTACAAGGTTTCCGGCGGTCTGCACGGCGTGGGCGCTTCGGTCGTCAATGCCCTTTCGGAGTGGCTTATTGTCGAGGTAAAAAACGGCGAGCACATCTATCAGCAGAAATTCGCCCGCGGCGTGGCCCAGGGCGATCTTCAGATCATCGGCGATACTGATGAGACCGGCACCCGTGTCACCTTCAAGCCGGATGGCGAGATCTTTGAGGAGCTGGTGTACGACTATGAAACGCTGCACACCCGTCTGCGGGAGCAGGCGTTCCTCAATGCCGGGGTACGCATGACCATCACCGACCGCCGTACTCCCGATGGCCCCAGTGATTCCATGTGCTACGAGGGCGGCATCCGCTCCTTTGTGGAGTTCATCCACCAACGCCGCGGCCTGGAGGCCCTGCACGAGGATGTCATCTACATGAAGGGCGACAGCGGCGATAATGTGGCGGAAGTAGCCATGCAGTACAATGACAGCTACAATGAGCTGCTGCTTTCCTTTGCCAATAACATCAATACCGGCGAGGGCGGCACCCACGAGGACGGCTTTAAGCAGGCCCTGACCCGTGTGCTGAATGCCTATGCCCGTAAAAATAACCTGCTGAAGGACAGCGACAAGAACCTTTCCGGCGAGGACTGCCGCGAGGGTCTCACCGCTATCATCAGCGTCAAGCTGCGGGAGCCGCAGTTTGAGGGCCAGACCAAGGGCAAGCTGGGCAATACCGAGATGCGGCAGGTGGTTTCCGCCATCGTTACCGATAAGCTGACCACCTACTTTGAGGAAAATCCGCAGGTAGCCCGCACCATCATCGAAAAGGCCATTACCGCCAGCCGCGCGGCCGAAGCCGCCCGCAAGGCGAGAGAGGCCACCCGGCGCAAATCCCCGCTGGAGGGCGTGGGCCTGCCCAGCAAGCTGAAGGACTGCAGCGAGCGTAATAACGAGCGCACCGAGCTCTTCATCGTCGAGGGCGATTCGGCCGGCGGCTCCGCCAGCGATGGCCGCGACCGCCGCTTCCAGGCCATTCTTTCGCTGTGGGGCAAGATGCTGAATGTAGAGAAAGCCCGCCTGGATAAGGTATACAGCAATGAAAAGCTGCTGCCTATCATCGCCGCGGTGGGCTGCGGCATCGGCGAGGACTTTGACGCCAGTAAGATCCGCTACAATAAGATCATCATTATGGCCGATGCCGATGTGGACGGCAGCCATATCCGCACGCTGCTGCTCACTTTCTTTTTCCGCCACATGCGCCCGCTCATCGAATTGGGCCATGTGTATATCGCGCAGCCGCCGCTTTATAAGGTCAGCCGCGGCAAGCAGTTCCACTACGCCTACACCGAGGCCGAGCGGGATGCCTGCATTGCCGAGCTGAACCCCGATGGCACCGGCAAGGTGGATATCCAGCGGTACAAAGGTCTGGGCGAGATGGACCCCGTACAGCTGTGGGAAACCACCATGGATCCCGCCCGCCGTGTCATGCTGCGGGTGAACATGGAGGACGCCATGCGGGCCGATGAGACCTTCACCATCCTGATGGGCGATAAGGTGCAGCCCAGAAGGGAATTTATCGAGCAGAACGCCCAGTATGTCACCAATCTTGATGTTTGATGACGCAGAAAGGAGCCGAAAAAATGAGCAAGGATAAAACTCCCAACAATATGGGCGATTTTGATGCCATTAACGAGGTAGTGGATGAGGTAACCGCCGAAAACAGCCTGCACAATGAGGGCCGCATCATCCAGGTGGAGCTGGACCACGAAATGCGCAAAAGCTTCCTGGAATACTCCATGTCGGTCATTGTGGACCGCGCCCTGCCCGATGTGCGGGACGGTCTGAAGCCGGTTCACCGCCGCATTCTGTTTGCCGCCGATGAGGACGGCCTGACCCCCGATAAGCCCCACCGCAAGAGCGCGACCATCGTGGGCGATGTGCTGGGCCGGTACCACCCGCACGGTGATGCTTCCGTTTATGATGCCATGGTGCGCCTGGCGCAGACCTTCTCACTGCGCTATCCCCTGATTGACGGCCACGGCAACTTTGGTACCATCGATGGCGATCCCCCCGCCGCCTACCGTTATACCGAGGCACGGCTGAGCAAAATCGCCCTTTACATGCTCTCGGATATCGATAAGGACACCGTAGACTGGAACCCCAACTTTGATGACCAGCGCAAGGAACCGGTCGTACTGCCCAGCCGCTTCCCCAACCTGCTGTGCAATGGCTCGGTGGGCATCGCGGTGGGTATGGCCACCAATATCCCGCCCCACAACCTGCGGGAAGTCAGCGACGCGGTGTGCTACCTCATCGACCACCCCGAAGCGGAGCTGGGCGAGCTGATGCAGTACATTCAGGGGCCGGATTTCCCCACCGGCGGCATCATTATGGGCCGCAGCGGCATCCGGGCGGCCTACGCCACCGGCCGCGGCAAGATCACCCTGCGCAGCAAGACCGAAATAGAGGAAATGAAGAACGGCCGGGAGCGTATCATCGTGCGGGAGATCCCCTACATGGTGAATAAGACCCGCCTGATCGAAAGCATCGCCCAGCTGGTCAAAGATAAGCGTATCGATGGCATCAGCTACATCAATGATGAAAGCGACCGCGAGGGTATGCGCATTGTCATTGACCTGAAAATGGGTGCCAACGCCCAGGTGGTGCTGAACCAGCTGTATAGCTTTACCCAGCTGCAGGATTCCATCGGCGTCATCATGCTGGCGCTGGAAAACGGCGTGCCCAAGGTAATGACCCTGAAGGAGATGCTGGAGCAGTACCTCAAATTCCAGTTTGAGGTCATCACCCGCCGTACCGCCTACGACCTGAAAAAAGCCAAAGAGCGTGAGCATATTCTGGAGGGTTTGAAGCTGGTGGTGGATAAGACCGATGAGGTCATCTACATCATCCGCCACAGCAAGGATCAGAACGATTCCAAGCTGAACCTGATGGAACGCTTTGGTGTGACCGATCTGCAGGCCGCAGCCATTGTGGCCATGCGTTTGGGACAGCTTTCCGGCATGGAGCGCATCAAGATAGAGGATGAGCTGGCCGGTATCCTGGAAAGGGTAAAAAACCTGGAGGAGATCCTGCGCACGCCCTCGATGATTTACGATATCATCCGCACCGAGCTGACCGCCATCCGGGATAAATTCGGCGATGACCGCCGCACCGCCATTGAGACAGTAAGCGGCGAGGTGGATATTGAGGATCTGATCCCCGAGCAGCAGTCGGTCATCACCCTCACCCACGGCGGCTATATCAAACGCCAGCCCATGGAGGTATACCGCACCCAGCGCCGCGGCGGACGCGGAATTTCCGGTGTGGCCCGCAAGGGTGAGGACTTTGTGGAGGATATGTTCATCACCTCCACCCACGATTATGTTCTCTTCTTTACCAACCGCGGCAAGATGTACCGCATGAAGGGCTACGAGATCCCCGAAACCGGCCGGGCCGCGCGCGGCAGCCATGTGGTGAACCTGCTGCCCATCGAAAAGGATGAAAAGATCAGCGCCATGATAAGGGTGGACGAGGTGGAAAACGACAGCTACCTTGTTATGGTCACCCGTAATGGTACCATCAAGCGCACCGCGCTTTCCGCCTACCGCAATGTCCGCAAGGGCGGCATTATCGCCATCAACCTGGAGGAGGGCGATGAGCTGGCCTGGGTACGCAACACCACCGGCGAAGACGACCTGATTATCGCTACCCGGCAGGGTGTGGCCATCCGCTTTGCGGAAAGCGATGTGCGTCCCATGGGCCGTACCGCCACCGGCGTCCGGGCCATCCGCCTGGATGAGGGCGATGAGGTCATCGCCATGGCCACCTGTGAGGAGGGCGGCTACCTGCTGACCGTGACCGAAAACGGCCAGGGCCGCCGCACCGAACTGGGCGAGTACCGTACCCAGAACCGCGGCGGACGCGGTGTGCGCAATTACGACTGCGAAGGCAGGGGCACCCTGGTGGCCGGCGTGCGCGTCGTAGGCGAGGAGGACGATGTCATTCTCATTGCCGATGACGGCATCATCATCCGCATCCCCTGCGACCAGATCGCCGTTCAGAGCCGCTACGGCGGCGGTGTCCATGCCATGCGCCTGGAGGAAGGCAGCCGGGTAGTTGCCCTGGCCCGCGCCCCCCGTGAGGAGGACACCGAAGAAGTCGATGGGGAAGAGCCCGCCGAACCCCAGGAAGCAAGTGATGAAACAGTAGCCGAAACCCCGGCAGAAGAATAAAAAGTCTGCCGGCTGGCTGACGGAGGGGTTGTTGGTATAAAGTTTCATCTCGCCTTCGGCGTCGCGTAGTTTTACAAAAGGT
>CALERQ010000193.1 GCA_937907305.1 uncultured Clostridia bacterium
CGTCAATGCCGCTGGACGCCTTCTCGATCAGGGAAAGGATATCGCCCATGCCCAGAATACGGGAAGCCATCCGGTCGGGATAGAAGGGCTCCAGATCCTCGATCTTTTCGCCCACGCCCGCAAACTTGATGGGCTTGCCGGTCACCGCCTTTACCGAAAGCGCGGCGCCGCCGCGGCTGTCGCCGTCCAGCTTGGTCAGGATAATGCCGTCCACGCCCAGCTGACTGTCAAAGGCAGTCGCCACATTCACGGCGTCCTGGCCGGTCATGGAGTCGATCACCAGCAGCGTCTCATCGGGGTTGGCGGCCTCCTTCACGGCCTTCAGCTCGTCCATCAGCGCTTCGTCTATATGCAGCCGGCCGGCGGTATCAATAATGACGATATCATTGCCGTAATCGTGCGCGTGGCTCAGCGCCTTCTTCACGATCTTCACCGGGTCGGTCTGGCCCATCTCAAAGACCGGCACCCCGGCCTTTTCGCCCACCACCTTCAGCTGCTCTATGGCCGCCGGGCGGTAGATATCGCAGGCCACCAGCAGCGGGCGCTTGCCCTGCTGCCGGAACATATACGCCAGCTTGGCGCTGTGGGTGGTCTTACCGCTGCCCTGCAGGCCGCACATCAGCAGCACGGTGGGGATGCGGGAAGAAAGATTGATTCGCTGATGGGTACTGCCCATCAGCTCGGTCAGCTCGTCGTTTACTATCTTGATGACCTGCTGGGCGGGAGTCAGGCTGTCCAGCACCCCCGCGCCAATGCACTTTTCGGTCACATCCGCCACAAACTTCTTGGCCACGCCGTAGTTGACATCCGCCTCCAGCAGGGCCAGGCGCACCTCCCGCATGGCCTCTTTTACATCGGCCTCGCTCAGCTTGCCGCGGTTCTTCAGTTTTTTGAATGTCCCGGCCAGTCTTTGGGTCAGTCCTTCAAATGCCATAGGGTCTCCTTTTTATCGGTTCAGTCCTCATCCAGCTGCTTGGCCAGCCGAATGATGCTCTGCGCGCTCCGGTCTATCTCCGGCGCCCCGCCAAAGCGGTCATTGAGCTTTTCTATCTGTTCGGCCTCCCTCACGATGGAAGAAAGCACATTTTCTATTCTGCGGAAGCGTGCCGCCAGGTGCAGCCGTTCCTCGTATTCCAGCAGCTGGCTCTCCGCCCGCTTAATGGAATCCCGCACACCCTGCCGGGTAATACCGCTGTGCGCCGCTATCTCCGCCAGGGAAAGATCCTCATTGTAGTACAGCTCCACCACATCCCGCTGCTTGTCGGTCAGCATATCGCCGTAAAAATCCAGCAAAAAGGATATCTCCAGGTTTTTTGCCACGCTGCGGTCACTCCCGTCCTTCCGCCTTGTAAAGCGGATTTCTTTACAGTTCACATTATACCCTATCTTCGCCCCTCTGTCAAGCGGTTTTCTTTACACCGCCAAAAAAAGACCGTATTTTTATGGCTTTTTGCCCACTCAACCGCCAGTTGCGCCGTTTTCCAACCGCCGGTTGTGAATTTTACCCCCACTTCAACCAATGCGTTCTTTTCTTTGGGCCGCATATCCGTTATACTTTAGTCATGGAACGGAGCTCCCACCCCAAACATTACACAGCATTTGGAGGTAACCTTATTATGATGAACCAGACTCTCGGCAGCCGCATCGCGGAACTGCGCCGCAAAAAGAATATGACCCAGGAAGAACTCGCCGCCGAACTCGGCGTCACCCCGCAGGCCGTCAGCAAGTGGGAAAACGATCTCTCCTGCCCCGATATCACCCTGCTGCCGCAGCTGGCCCGGCTCTTCGGCGTCACCACCGATGAACTCCTGGGCAATCAAAATCAGCCGGAAACCGCCCTGCTGCCCGAAGAACAGCGCAAGCCCATCAAGGATATGATCCTCCGGGTCATCGTCAATTCCCACGAGGGCGATAAAGTCCGGGTCAATCTGCCCATGTCGCTGGTGCAGGTGGGCATAAAAATGGGCATGCAGATGCCGGAGGTCGCCGGCAGCGGCGCCGCGGAGGCCATGAAGAGCATCGATATCGAGCAGATCCTCCGGCTGGTGGAGCAGGGCGTCATCGGCAAGCTGGTCGAAGTCGAATCCGCCGAAGGCGATATCGTCGAAGTGTATGTGGAGTAAGCCATGAAGATCATTGTTCACAACGAAGAAAACAACATCTCCCTGCGCCTGCCCGGCTGGCTGGTGTACGGCCGGTTCTCCACCCGCATCGCCACCGCCGCCATCCGCAAACATGCTCCAAATTGCGGCATCCCGCCGGAGATGCTGGGGCAGCTTCTCACCTCCCTGCGGGACTTTGCCCGCGCTCACCCCGGCTGGCCGTTGGTGGATATCACCACCCACGAGGGCGATATCGTCAAGATCACCCTCTGATTTCTCACGCGAAAAATTCCCCGGAACCGCTGTTCCGTAAAGCCCAAGGAGCCGCCCCCACACCATGTGGGAACGGCTCCTTTTTTAAGTTAAATCCGGTTATTTACTGGGCATCAATACATGCCGCCCATGCCGCCGGTGGGGTCGCCCATGGGGGGTGCGGGAGGCGTCGGCTCCTTCTTGTCGGCAACCAGGCTCTCGGTGGTCAGCACCATCGCCGCGATGGAAGCCGCGTTCTGCAGGGCGCTGCGGGTCACCTTGGTCGGGTCAACAATACCGGCCGGGATCATATCGCAGTACTCCTCCTTGTAGGCGTCAAAGCCATAGCCTTCCTTGCCGCTGCGGCGGATGGTATCGATAATGACCGAGCCCTCCAGGCCGCCGTTGGCAGCGATCTGGCGTACCGGCTCCTCCAGGGCCTTCAGCACAATGCGCACACCGGTCTTTTCATCGCCCTCTACGGTGTCCACCAGCTTGGCTACCGCTTCGGTCGCGTTCAGCAGGGCTACGCCGCCGCCGGCCACAATGCCTTCCTCCACAGCCGCCTTAGTAGCTGCCAGGGCGTCCTCAATGCGCAGCTTCTTCTCCTTCATCTCCACCTCGGTGGCAGCGCCTACCTTGATGACCGCCACGCCGCCGGCCAGCTTCGCCAGGCGCTCCTGCAGCTTCTCACGGTCGTAGTCACTGGTGGTGGTCTCTATCTGGCTGCGGATCTGGGCAATACGCTCCTTGATCTCGGCGGAATCGCCAGCGCCATCCACGATGATGGTGTTCTCCTTGGTGACCTTCACCTGCTTGGCATGGCCCAGCTGTGCCATGGTGGCGTTGCTCAGCTCCAGGCCAAGCTCCTCGCTGATGACCTCGCCGCCGGTGAGGATAGCGATATCCCGCAGCATTTCCTTGCGGCGGTCGCCAAAGCCGGGGGCCTTCACGCCAACACAGGTAAATGTGCCGCGCAGCTTATTGACGATAATGGTGGAAAGGGCTTCGCCCTCAATGTCCTCGGCGATGATGACCAGCTTCTTGCCGGCCTTTACGATCTCCTCCAGCAGCGGCAGGATCTCCTGGATGGAGGCGATCTTCTTATCGGTGATGAGGATGTAAGCGTCATCAATGACCGCCTCCATCTTCTCGGTATCGGTCACCATGTAGGGGGTGATGTAGCCGCGGTCGAACTGCATACCTTCCACTACTTCGCTGTAAGTCTCAGCGGTCTTGCTCTCCTCCAGCGTGATAACGCCGTCGGCGGAAACCTTCTCCATCGCGTCCGCGATCAGTTTACCGATCGACTCATCGCCGGAGGAAACGGTAGCCACACGGGCAATATCAGCGCTGCCGCTCACCTTCTGGCTGTGCTCCACTATGGAAGCCACAGCGGTATCCACGGCCTTCTGCATGCCCTTCTTCACGATCATGGGGTTAGCGCCGGCGGTCACATTCTTCATGCCCTCCCGCACCAGCGCCTGCGCCAGCAGGGTGGCGGTGGTAGTGCCGTCGCCGGCGGCGTCATTGGTCTTGGTTGCCACTTCCTTCACCAGCTGGGCACCCATGTTCTGGAAAGCGTCCTCCAGCTCAATATCTTTAGCAATGGTCACGCCATCATTGGTGATGAGGGGCGCGCCATATTTTTTATCCAGCACTACATTGCGGCCTTTGGGCCCCAGGGTGATCTTGACGGTATCCGCCAGATCACCCTG
>CALERQ010000194.1 GCA_937907305.1 uncultured Clostridia bacterium
TGCGCCCCAAGACCCCCTTACCGCTAAGCTGCGGCTGGATACGGATTGGACTTTTGGGCTAATGCCCCAAAAGCCGATCCGTACGGCGCCGCAGATACGCTCTTAAGGTGCCTGCGGCGCATTTTATTTTGGATTCCGCAGGGACCGAATTAAAATAAACACCTTATAAGCGTCGTCTAATCCCGCTCCGGGAAGCCGCCCTTTGGCTTTCCGGGCGGGGTGTACCGACGCGTTACGGGTCTTTAGGGCGGAGCCCTGAATGACTTTTGCCTACTTTTCTTCATAGAAAAGTAGGCCCCCGCCGGGCAGGCGTGCAAACTAAAACCTTTTATAAATCTTCGCGACGCCGAAGGCGACTACAAACTATCTCCCACCGGGCAGGCGTACCAGCCGTCACCCTCCGGTGGCCCCGCCCCGCCGCCAGGCGACCACCAACCCAGCCCCGCGGCGAGCGGCGCTTCCAAAGCCCTGCGCAAGGCTTTTATCTTTCCCCGGGCTGACGGATAAAAAATCGACCCGTCAGCTCCGCCATCGGCAGAACCTTCGGGTCGTTTGTTTTACAGGCTCACAGCTGGATCTTTTCCTCCTGCTCCTGGCCTTTCAGGTACCGCACCTTTATGGCGCGGGAAAGGAGCGAGGCCAGCGTGCCCAGGCTCCCCAGCAGCCCCAGCCACCCCAGGAACATCCATGCCGTGATGTTCCCGGCCGGGTCGCCGCCGCGGCTCAGCAGCTCCATCCCGCCAAAGAGGACGAGACACCCCGCCAGCACCAGCAGGATCTTCCCCGGCCTGGTCGTGGCCTTGGCGGTGGAAAAGCCCACATCCAGCGTTACCAGCAGCAGAACGATGCACAGGATCGTCCCTTGAGAAAGCAGCGTGCGCATCAGGAACATATCACTTTTCCTCCGTCTTTTCGTGGGATCCTTCGGCCGCCGCGGGTGCGCTCTCCTGCTTCAGCTTCCGCATCAGCGCCTCCAGCTCCTCCGGGCTCATGGTGCTGCGCAGCTGCTCCACCCGCCGGTCCAGGTCCTTCTGGGCCTCGGCTGCCGCCGCTTTGGCCTGCTCTATGTTCTGTTTTTGGTACGCGCGCGCTAAACCATCCGCGTACGCGCGTCCCGTGGGCGCGGGCGCGACCGGGATCAAAGCCGTCAGACCGCAAAGCACCAGCACCAGCTTCAGGCAGGTGATGGCCGCCCCGTAGCTGGGATATTCGGTGTGCAGGGTGGAAAGGTACAGCGCCTTATAGTCGGCAAAGAATATGACGGTAAGGACGCACCACACCAGGAAAAACCCAAACCCCAGGAGGAGCTTTTTGTTGCTGTCCAGCCCCCGGCGGTTGCAGAACAGAATGCCGCCGATGACCAGTAGCGCCAGCATCACCAGCTCCAGCAGCAGAAAGACGGGCCAGGTGGCAGGCCCCTGGGCCAGGTATCCCCGGCTCAGGATGAGATCGCCGATGACCACCACCGCAAACAGTGGGATGGCCGCGATAAACCGGGCGCGGGGAGCAGTACTTTTTTCCATCGTTGTCACCTCTTTCGCAGAATAAACGGCCCCAAAACGGCCGAAATTGTAAACTTTTTATTAAAAATTGTGAAATATTAACCTCTCAGATGCAAAAAAGGGTCGATTTTGCCGTATTAGTGGGGGGAGTTTTTCGGCCCCTGCATCATCCGCTGTGATTTCAGCCACAGTGTAGCATATGTTTTTCCCCTTGGCAAGTTTTTTCATCAAATCCGGCGATCCGCCGGCAGGGCACGGGCCCTCCGGCAGCAAATAGATTCCGGGCGGCGGCGTCCTGTCCCGCCCGCCAAAAAAGGAGGACCCACTATGGATTGGGCTATCAAAATCGGCTATGCGGTGATGGTTTTCGCCATCATCATGTGCTTCATCTTCAGCAAGCGCGGCGAAAAGGAAATGCGCCATATGATCGACCGCTTTGCCCAGGCGTTCTGCAAGCTTTCCAACTATGTGCTGCCGGGCGGCAAAGCGCCTACGGCCGCGCTTGCCACCCGCAAAAAGGACGGGGTAATGCAGGCCCTGCCGGCCGCCGAGCAGCCGGAGGAGCTGCAAAAGCTGATGAAGCGGGGGACCGCCCGCCACCTGGCGGAGCTGTACGGCCAGATGGAGGAGGCCAGCGCCGAGCTGGTGTACCGCTGCCGCAAGCACCGCCGCAACCGGGAGCTTTTCGCCGATCCCATCCGGCAGATCTGCTACCTGACGAATGTGTTCCTGGAGGGCTGCGCTGACCCCAAGACCATCAGCGACCAGAACCGGATCAATGCCTTTGAGAGCTTCTACACCGAGCAGCTCAAGCACCGGGCCACCCTGCTCAAGAGAATCGCCGGCGAAAACGCCGAGCCGTTCCTGGAGCTGAACATGGACTACGACCTGGCCACCGTGGAAAAGATGGAGCTGGAGGCCAAGAAAAACCGCCGCAAGAATGAGCGGGAGGCCGCCGCCCGCAGAAAGCAGGAAAAGGCCGCCCAGCGCGAGATCAACCGCAACAAATAACGCCCGCAAAATTTTTCACTGGATAAGACCCAAAATGGCGATCGCCACAGTGATGGAGGAAAAATTCCGAGAAAACAGCAGCCGGGTGGGGGAGCAGCCACGGAGAAAGCGGCCCCAAAAGAGCGATTGAAAAGTCCATTGGAGAGCGGGGTGCTCACAGCGGTCGAAAGGGAAAATGGCGTACCACCGGAGCTGATTCCGGGAGGACAGCAGCCGGGTGGGAAAGCGGCCACGGAGAAAGCAGCCCACAAAGGGCAGGCCGCGCCCCCATCGTGGCAGGGAGGACCAACAGCGGCCAAAAAGCAGCGACAGTGCGCCGTTGGGGACTGATTCTGTGGGAACAGCAATCCGTCTGGAAATCACCGCAAAATTTTCTCACCCGGTAAAGTGGCCCCAAAGGACGGGCCGTGGCATCCGGCAGAGAGATTGCCGCTGGGGCGGACTCCGAAGGAGCAATGACCCCGGCGGGAGGAACGGGATTTTGCGGCGGGCGCGCCGCAGCGGGGAGGGCTGCCCGTCAGGGTCAGCACGACTGAAAGCGGAGGGCGCGCCCGCCTTTCTGCCCGGCCGGCGGGAGCGCGGGTACCGGGCGGGGGAAATACAGCAGATACCAGAAAAAACAGCGAATACAGGAGGTTCCGCCAGATGACGGAAAAACAGATAGGAGGGAACGGCATGGCCAAACGGCAGCCGACCGTTCTGCGCGTACCGGAAAATGGGGCTGGGGATCCCTTTTTTGGGCGGCAGGGCAATTGGTTCGAGGTTATTTTTGAATCTTCCTACGATGGCTTTTACATCACCGATGGCAACGCCATCACCCTGACCCTGAATAAAAGCTACGAGACCATCAGCGGCCTGCGTAAGGAGGAGATGGTGGGCCGCAGCATGGCGGAGCTGGTGGCCAGCCGGGTCATTTCGGCTTCCGGCACATTGCTGGCCCTGGAACGCCGGGAATCGGTGACGATGGAGCAGCAGTTCAAAACCGGCAAGCGGGCTATCATCACCAGCACCCCGGTTTTCGATTCCGAAAGCAACATCGTCATGGTGGTCACCAATGTCCGGGATGTTACCGAGCTGTACTCCCTGAAGGAGCAGCTGGAGCAGAGCGAGGAGCGCAACCGGCTTTATTCCGCCGAGCTTGAGGCCGCCCGCAGCCGCCAGGACCGCAATCCATCCAGCCTTATCTTCCACGATAAGAGCATGCAAAATGTCATCAACCTGCTGAACCGCGCCGCCCAGATGGAGGTGCCGGTGCTGCTGCAGGGCGAGGTGGGCGTGGGCAAGGGCGCCCTTTCGGAGTACATCCACAGCAAGAGCAAGCGCCGCAAGGAACACTTTATCACCATACCCTGCGCCTCGCTGCCGGATGACACCATGGCGGCCGAGCTGTTCGGGCTGGGGCCGGGGGTCTCGCCGGAATACCCGCAGGGCAAGACCGGCCTGCTGGAGCAGGCCAACCGCGGGGTGGTCTTCCTGGATGAGGTGGAGCAGCTGAACCACGAAAGCCAGACCCGGCTGCTCTCGGTCATCAAGCGGCGGCAGGTAAAGCCGCTGGGCTACGGCGCCGATAAACCCTGCGACCTGAGAATTATCGCTTCCACCAGCGCTGACCTGCTGGCCCTGGTGCGGGAAAAGAAGTTCCGGGAGGACCTGTACTATGCCCTGAGCGTGCTGCCCATCAATGTGCCGCCGCTGCGGGAGCGCCGGGAGGATATCCCCTACATCGTGACGGCCTATGCCGCCGAAATGAACAAGAAATACCACCAGAAAAAGCGCTTTGCCCCGGAGACCATCATCTGCATGCAGAGCTACAACTGGCCCGGCAATATCCGGGAGCTGCACAATGTGGTGGAGCGCATGATGATCATTTCCAAGAACAATGTCATCCAGCCGGAGGAGCTGCCCATCACCGATAACATCACCATCAGCCAGAAGGAGAGCGAGGAGTACTTTGAGCAGGTGAACCTGCACAAGCTGGTGGAGCAGCTGGAGATCAGCTACATCCGCCGGGCGTACAGCCGCTACGGTAATGTGCGCGACGCCGCCCGCAGCCTGGGCATGGATGCTTCCACCTTTGTGCGCAAGCGCAAGAAGATAGAGCAGGGAAGGGAATAGTTGCAAAAACGCAACGATGCGCAAAAACGCAACACCTCCGGATTTGTTCAAAAATTTTTAACGAATAGCCAATAAAGCAAGGATTTAAGCGGAAAAACGGAACAAATTTTTTTGAGGATCGGGAGAAAATGTTGCGTATGCGCAACACGGACTCCCGATTTTTCCGCAAAAAACGCAAAAAACGCGGTAAAAACGCCCAAAACCGCGAAAGAGTCAAAAGCAAAAGTGAACAAAGGAATTCCCGCCAAAAATACACCCCTGCCAAACTTGTTCCGGGACGGTTTACAAGCCGAAAACAGGTCGATATAATCGAAAATGAAAGCGGGCGGCCGCCGCGCCGTGCCCCTGGAGAAAGGCCCCGCTTTGCTGTGAAACCGGCCGGGAAGCCGCCGCCTGATTGGGACAGGGGAGCGGCCCGCCGGCAGAGGAGTTACCACAAAAAACTGTGACGAGGAGGAAACTTCACATGACCGAAATGACCGAAACCAAAAAAGTGGAGGTACCGGAAGGTTTTATGACCGGTAAGTTCCCGCTGAAAAAGCGCGCTTACGGTGAAGAGCAGCCCGGTATCAAAGTAGGCCCCTTCAAGATCCGTCTCCCCCTGATCCACCACGAGTGGTCCTGGACCGAGATGGCCGCCGCCATGTTCCTGGGCGTTGCCTGCCTGGGCGCTGGTGTTACCACCACCATGACCACCTTTGGTCTGGATGACCCCGCGAATATCGCTGCCCTCGGCTTTGATGAGAACGGCGTATTCCTGATGGCCCTGACCTTTGGTGTTCTGAACGCGATCTGCTACTACCTGCCCTCTCTGCTGGGCGACCCCGTAGTTCCCGGCTGGATCACCCCCGCGCTGCCCCTGACCCTGAAATTCCTGCAGCAGTGGGACCTGCCCAACTACGCCACCGGACAAGTAGACCGTATTTACGCGATGATAGCCCTGCAGATGCTGGTCGCTCTCAGCTTCCTCATCATGGGTGCTACGGGTATCGGCCGTAAACTGGTAGATGCCGTACCCATGGGCATCAAGGCCGGTATTGTACTGGGCGCCGGCGTAACGGCCGCGGTAAATGTATTCTCCGCCCGTATGCCCAAGGCCCCCTGGACCGTTGCCATCGCTGTACTGATGTCCTACTTCTTCCTGTTCAACCCCAGCTTTGCCCGCAAGGCGACCAAGAGCCGCTTCTGGAATGTGGTGCGTAACCAGGGCGTAGTACCTGCCCAGCTGTTCGCCATCATTCTGGCTCCCATCCTGCTGAAAGAGATCCCGCTGCCTCAGATCCAGTGGGGCTTCACTCCTCTCAGCTTCGGCTATGTTCTGGAGCACTTCACCATCTTTGGCCTGGGCTTCCCGGCCTGGAGCTTCTTCCTGGCGGCGATCCCCTCCGCGCTGGCGACCTACATCATCGCCTTCTCCGACTTTGTACTGGCGAAGGAAGTGGTGGCCGAGGCGACCTCTTACCGTCCCGATGAGAAGGTCATCTTCGATGCCAGCCGTTCCAACCTGGTAAGCTTCCTGCGTAACGCCATCATGGCCCTCTTCGCTCCCTGGGTTCCCATGTGCGGCCCGCTGTGGGCTTCTGGTCTGCTGACCATCACCGAGCGCTATAAGAGAGGCTACAAGACCATGCACACCTACTGGGATGGCGTCTGCACCTTCCGTGCCGCTACCGTCATTTCCGTACTCATCCTGCCGCTGGTCACCCTTATTAAGCCCGCGTTTGCCATCTTCTTCGGCATCACCATGGGCGTTCAGGCCTTCGCCTGCGGCAACATCGGTATCCGTATGTGCCAGACCGCCAATGACCGCGGCGTTGCCTGCGTCATCGCCGGCGCGCTGACCTACTTCACCCCCGGCTGGGCCCTGCTGGTCGGTATCATCGTCTGGGCTGTTGTTGACGGCTCCGAGGCGATCATCAACCTGAAGAACCGCAAGAAGACCGCAGGCGGTCCCTCTCCGGAGGAGCTGGTTTTTAAGCCTGAGGACAAAAAAGGTTGCTGCTAAACCCAACTGAAAAGCCCAACGGATCCCACGCACAAGGGATCTTCCCCCCCTACGAAACCCCGGGAGAGGACCAAAGCCCCCGCGGCGCGCAGTCCTCTCCCGGCGGGTATGGGAAAGATGGAGCTGGCGTTCCCAAGGTCAGTTCCATCTTTTCCCGCCAAAGCGCGCTGCCCCAAATGACGAAACGACAAGGGAGGTAAACCGCCATGAAAATGCTTTCCATCAAACCGACCATCTACAAATACAAGACCGCTGAGGAATTCGCGAAGGAATTCAAGATCGGCGAGGGTGACCTGGTGATCACCAATGAATATATCTATCAGCCTTTCTTTGGCAAGCTGAACCTGGGCTGCGATGTGCTGTATCAGGAGAAATACGGCGTGGGCGAGCCCTCCGACGACATGGCCGAGGCCATGTATAAGGACATTAAAGGCGACCATAAGCGTGTTATCGCCATCGGCGGCGGTACCGTCATTGATATTTCCAAGCTGTTTGCGCTGAAGACCGTTTCCCCCATTCTGGACCTGTACGACGGCAAGACCGAGATCGTGAAGGATAAGGAGCTGGTACTGGTGCCCACCACCTGCGGCACCGGCAGCGAGGTGACCAATATCGCCATCCTGGCGCTGAACAGCCGCGGCACCAAGAAGGGCCTGGCGGTGGATGAGATGTATGCCGACAGCGCCGTGCTGGTGCCCGAGCTGCTGAACGGCCTGCCCTTCCGCTTCTTCGCCACCAGCTCCATCGATGCCCTGATCCACGCGGTGGAATCCAGCCTTTCCCCCAAGGGCAACGAGATGACCCGGATGTTCGGCTACAAGGCCATTGATATGATCCTGCACGGCTACAAGAAGATAGCCGCGGACGGCCCCGAGGCCCGGATGCCGCTGCTGGAGGACTTCCTGATGGCTTCGCTGTACGCGGGCATCGCCTTTGGCAACGCCGGCTGCGCCGCCGTTCACGCGATGAGCTATCCCCTGGGCGCGACCTTCCATGTGGCGCACGGCGAAAGCAACTACGCCATGTTTACCGGCGTAATGAAGAACTATATGGAGATCCGCCAGGATGGCGAGATCGCCAAGCTGAATCAGTTTATCGCCGATATCCTGGGCTGCAAGGTAGAGGATGTTTATGAGGAGCTGGAGAAGCTGCTGAATAATCTCATCCAGAAGAAGGCCCTGCACGAGTACGGCATGACCCGTGAGCAGATAGAGGAATTCGCGGACAGCGTGATAGCGAACCAGGGCCGCCTGATGGCGAACAACTTTGTGGAGCTGGACCGCGACCGCCTCATCAAGATCTATACCGAGCTGTACTAAGCCCGAAAAGAAGAAACAGAGCCAACCAAACCCAAGAAAGAAAGGATGTAAACAACATGGCACTGATGACTGGCGAACAGTATATCGAAAGCATTAAGAAGATCAAAATGGAGATCTATATGTTCGGTGAGAAGTACAGCAACCCCACCGAAAGCCCCATCCTGCGTCCCTCCCTTAATTCCGTGCGGATGACCTATGACCTGGCCCAGATGCCCGAGTACGAGGACCTGATGACTGTGGTATCCCCCTACACCGGCACCCGCGTGAACCGCTTTACCCACATCCACCAGAGCACCGAGGACCTCATCAAGAAGGTAAAGATGCAGCGCCTGTGCGGCCAGAAGACCGCCGCCTGCTTCCAGCGCTGCGTGGGCATGGATGCCTTTAACGCGCTGTTCTCCACCACCTATGAGTGCGACAAGGCCCACGGTACCAACTATCACGAGAACTTTGTGAAGTTTATGAAGTATGCCGCCGAAAACGACCTGACCGTAGACGGCGCCATGACCGACCCCAAGGGCGACCGCTCCCTGGCGCCCCATGCCCAGGTGGACCCCGATATGTTCCTGCATATCGTGGAGCGCCGCCCCGACGGTATCGTGGTCCGCGGCGCCAAGGCGCACCAGACCGGTATCTGCAACTCCCACGAGGTCATCGTAATGCCCACCCAGTCCATGGGTCCCGATGATAAGGACTACGCGGTATCCTTTGCCGTACCGCTGGATACCCCCGGTCTGTTCATGATCATCGGCCGCCAGAGCTGCGATACCCGTAAGCTGGAAGGCACCACCCTGGATGTCGGCAACTCCGAGTTCGGCGGCGTGGAAGCCCTGACCATCTTTGACGATGTATTTGTTCCCAATGACCGTATCTTCCTGTGCGGCGAGAACGAGTTTGCCGGGATGCTGGTAGAGCGCTTTGCCGGTTATCACCGCCAGAGCTACGGCGGCTGCAAGGTCGGCGTAGGCGATGTTCTGATCGGCGCCGCCGCCGTGGCCGCTGACTACAACGGCGCTGCCAAGGCCAGCCACATCAAGGATAAGCTCATCGAGATGACCCACCTGAATGAGACCCTGTATTGCTGCGGTATCGCTTGCTCCGCCGAGGGCCATAAGACCGAGAGCGGCAACTACATCATCGACCTGCTGCTGGCCAATGTCTGCAAGCAGAATGTCACCCGCTTCCCCTATGAGATCGTTCGCCTGGCCGAGGATATCGCCGGCGGTCTGATGGTCACCGCTCCCTCCGAGAAGGATCTGCGCGACGAGAAGATCGGGCCGTACATCGATAAGTACCTGCGCGGCGTGGCCACCGTTTCCACCGAAAACCGCATGAAGATCCTGCGCCTCATCGAAAACCTGGCCCTGGGTACCGCGGCCGTTGGCTACCGTACCGAATCCATGCACGGCGCCGGTTCTCCCCAGGCCCAGCGCATCATGATAAGCCGCCAGGGCAACCTGAACGCCAAGAAGGAGCTGGCCAAGGCCATCGCCCATATTGAAGAATAACCTCCTCATAGAATAACCCCTTTATCTCCCCGCGGGGCAGGGCACAGGGCGCTGTGCCCCGGCTCTGCCCCGCCCCCTTTGCGGGGGAAAACCAAAGACCCAAGGAGAGATGCAAACCATGCTGGAACGGATCGAACAGGTTCTGGATGAAAAAGTACGCCCCGCCCTGCGCACCCACGATGGCGACATCCAGGTGGTGCGGGTGGAGGACGGTGTTTTGTACTTCCGTATGCTGGGGCAATGCAGCAACTGTCCCTCCGCGGTGGTAACGGCCGAGGAGCTGGTGGCCCCGCCGATACTGGAGGCGATACCGGAGCTGCGGCAGGTGGTGCTGGATACCACCGTAAGCGATGAGCTGTGGCAGGACGCCATGGAGCTGCTGCGGCGGCGCCACGCCGGAGAAGCGTGAGAATAGGCGTAAAGTACTGTGGGGGCTGCAACCCACGCTATGACCGGGTGGCCGCGGTAAAGGAGCTGCAACAGCGGCACCCCGAATGGAAGATAGAGCCCGCCGGAGAGGGCGGGCAGGAGTACATCCTGGTGGTGTGCGGCTGTACCGCCGTGTGCGCGGGCCATACCCAGCTGGAGGCCACCAAACACAAATTTGTCATTAACAGCAGGGAGCAGCTTGCGGCTGCCTGCGAAGCGATAATAAAAGAAAACGAGGTGTAACAATGGAGGATTGGAGAACTCTGTATCAGCAGAAGCTGACCACGGCCGAGGAGGCGGTAAAGCATATTAAATCCGGCGACCGGGTGGTGGTGACCCACGCCACCGGCGAGCCCATCCTGCTGACCGACGCGATGGTAGCCAATGCCGAGCAGTACGAGAATGTGGAAGTGGTGCACATGGTGGCCATGGGCAAGGCCGAATACTGCCTGCCCGAAAATTCCAAGCACTTCCGCCATAACAGCCTGTTCCTGGGCGGCAGCACCCGCAAGGCCATAGAGGAGGGCCGGGGCGACTTTACCCCCGTGTTCTTCAGCGAGATCCCGGAGCTGTTCCGCACCACGCTGCACCCCAATGTAGTGCTGCTGCACCTGAGCACCCCTGATGAGCACGGCTATTGCAGCTTTGGCGTTTCCTGCGACTACACCAAGCCTGCCGCCGAGTGCGCCGACCTGCTGATCGCGCAGATCAACCCCAAGATGCCCCGTACCATGGGCGACAGCTTTATCCATGTGAGCAAGCTGGATTACATTGTGGAGCAGGAGACCGACCTTATCGAGCTGGCCCCGCCCCATATCGGCGAGGTGGAGCGCGCCATCGGCGAGAACATCGCCTCCCTGGTGAAAGACGGCGACTGCCTGCAGCTGGGCATCGGCGCCATTCCCGATGCGGTGCTCCTGTTCCTGAAGGATAAGAAGGACCTGGGCATCCATTCCGAGATGTTCAGCGACGGCGTGGTGGAGCTGGTAGAGGCCGGCGTCATCACCAACGCGAAGAAGAATATTCATAAGGGCAAGAGCGTGGCGACCTTCCTGATGGGTACCCGCCGCCTGTATGACTATGTGGATAACAACCCCGAAGTGGCCATGATGCCGGTGGACTATGTCAATGATCCCCGTGTCATCTGCCAGAACGATAACCTTGTTTCCATCAATTCCTGTGTGCAGGTGGACCTGATGGGCCAGGTGGTTTCCACCTGCGTGGGCCTGCGGCAGATCAGCGGCGTGGGCGGCCAGGTAGACTTTGTCCGCGGCGCCAATATGAGCCGGGGCGGCCGCACCATTATGGCCATGCCCAGCACCGCCGCCAAGGGCACCATTTCCAAGATCGTTCCCCTGATCGATGAGGGCGCGGCCGTGACCACCAGCCGCTACGATGTGAACTATGTGGTGACCGAGTACGGCATTGCCCAGCTGAAGGGCAAGACCCTGCGCGAGCGCGCCAGAGAGCTTATCAAGATCGCGCATCCCGATTTCAGGGAGGGGCTCATCAAGGTATACGAGGAGCGCTTCCACGCGAAGTTCTGATTGATTTTCTCTTCATTTTCATTTTCCCCTTTGCGGAAAGGAGGACAATGCCAGCCCCATTGTCCTCCTTTCTGCACATTGGGAAGAGGGGAAGCCATACTGACCGATAAGAGAGGAGAACACTGCCATGAGTGAGGTAGCATTAAGCGGGTTGGGAATCCTGCTGGCGCTGTGCGGCATGACCGTACTGATCTTCCGGCGGGTCTCGCCCATTATAGTGGGGCCGCTGGCGGCGCTGCTGGTAACGGTAATGAGCGGGCTGCCGGTGCTGGATTCGGTGACCGGGGTATATGTAGCGGGCGTCGGCTCCTTCTTTGTTTCCTACTTTATGATCTTCCTGCTGGGGAACATCCTGGGCAGCCTGTACCAGATCAGCGGGGCGGCGGCCAAGATAGGCGAAACGGTGGTGCGGTGGTTCGGCGCCAAAAACTGCATGGTGGCGTGCCTGATCTCGGCGGCGCTGCTGAGCTACGGCGGCATCAACAGCTTTGTTATCATCTTTGCCATTTACCCCATCGCGCTCAAGCTCTTTGAGGAGGCGGATCTGCCCACCTACATGCTGCCGGGCATTGTGTGCGGCGGCATGTGGACCTTTGCGATGACCGGGCCCTTTTCACCGCAGATCTGCAATATCGTTTCGATGCAGAGCCTGGGTACCCCCTCCTACGCCGGACTGATCCCCGGCTTGGCGGCTTCGGTCGTCATGGCGGTGCTTATTGTGTGGTACATGAACCGCCAGGCGAAGAAAGCAAAGGGACGGGGCGAGCACTTTACCCCGCCGGAGGGCGGTGTGCGCCAGCATGAGGGGCCCACTCCCGGCGCCGTGGTCAGCTTTATCCCGCTGACAGCTGTTATCGTGCTTTTTAATGTGACAAAGATCGGCATTGTGGCGTGCCTGCTCATCGGCATTGTGCTGTCGCTGGGGCTTTTCCGGCGCAGCATTCCATGGAGAGAGATGCTCTCCACCATGAACCAGGCGGCGGGCAGCTCCGTGACGGTCATCATCAATACCGCTACCATCGTGGGCTTTGGCGCGGTGGCCAAGGTGACCCCCTTCTATGCCTGGGCGGTGGAGCTGCTGGAGGCTTCCACCGCGAACCCCTATGTGGTGGCCGCCGTGGGCAGCAATATTTTCGCCTGCATCCTCGGCTCCTCCTCCGGCGGGCTGACGCTGATGTATACCTCGCTGAGGGATATCTTCCTGAGCTACGCGGGGCAGGGGTACAGTCTGGAATTTATCCACCGGCTTTGCTCGCTCGGCTCCGGGGGGCTGGATTCCATGCCGTGGAACGGCTCCATCGTTTCGGTGTTCGGCATCTGCCACACCACCCACAAGGCCAGCTATAAGTATAACTTTGTGACCTGCGCGGTGATCCCGGTGCTGTGTACCTTCCTCATCGCGCTGCCCATCTGCATCTGGCTGGGCTGATAGAAGAAGGAGAAAACCCATGAAAACGATACTGACCATGCCCAGCCCCGAGCTGGCCCTGCTGACGATGACGGGGGAGGGCAAGCCCTTTGTGCTGAACCGCCGCACCATGGCGGAGCTGGAAGCCCTGCTGGATGAGGTGCGCCGCCGTGCCCCCCGGGCCCTGGTACTCACCGGGGAGGGGAGGTTCTTCTGCGCCGGGGCGGATATACGGGAAATGGCGGCCATGGAGGGCCGGGAGCTGTATGACTGGGCACTGCTGGGCAGCCGCCTGAACACCCACCTGGAGCAGCTGCCGATGCCGGTACTGGCCGCGGTGAACGGCCTGGCGCTGGGCGGCGGCTGTGAGCTGGCCCTGGCGTGCGACCTGCGGCTGGCCTCCATGGGGGCGGGCTTTGCGGTGCCGGAGGTGACCCTGGGCACCATATGCGGGGCGGGCGGCACCCAGCGGCTGCCCCGGCTTATAGGCGAAACGCGGGCCAAGGAAATGATTTTTACCGGGCGGAAAATCCCCGCCGAAACGGCCCGGGAATGGGGCCTGGTAAACGGTATTTACACCGCCGGCAGCCTGCTGGAGGAAACGCTGAACCTGGCGGAGGAGATTGCCCAGAACAGCCCCTACGCCGTGACCCGCGCCAAGCGGAGCATCAACGGCGGACGGGAAATGCTGCTGGAGGAAGCGTTGGAGTGGGAACGGAGCCTCTTTGGCGAATGCGGCGAAAGCCGGGACCGCAAAGAGGGTATGACGGCCTTCCTGGAAAAACGGCCCCGGATATTTACCGGGGAATGAGAGGGGAGAGAGCATGGCAAAGGTGATCTCGGCCGCCGAGGCTGCCGCCCTGATCGGGGACGGCATGACGGTGGCGGTGGATGGCTTTATCGGCTTTTCGCTGGCGGAGGATATCCTGTGTGAGATGGAGGAGCGCTTCCTGCGGGAGGGGCACCCCCGTGACCTGCGGCTGGTGAATGTGGCGGGCCTGGGCGGCGATGGCCGCCGCCGGGGGATCAATCATTTTGCGCACCGGGGGATGCTCTCCCGGCTTTTGTGCAGCAACCTCAGCCTGGCCAATGCCATTTACCCCCACATCAGCGCGGGGGATTTCGCGCTGTTTATGGCCCCGCAGGGGGTCATGTCCCACATGATGCGGGCCATTGCCGGGAAAAAACCGGGGGTACTGACCTCCGTGGGGCTCAGGACCTTTGTGGACCCGCGCCGGGATGGCTGCCGCATGAACCAAAAGGCCTGGGAAAGCGGCGAGGAAGTGGTGCAGCTGGTGGAGCTGGCCGGGCAGGAGCAGCTCTTTTTCCCGGCGTTCCCGCTGGATGCCTGTATCATCAAGGGGAGCACCGCCGATGCCGATGGGAACATCAGCATGGAAAAGGAGGCTTTCCTGCTGGAGCAGTACGAGATGGCCGCCGCCGCCCACAACAGCGGCGGGCTGGTGCTGGCCCAGGTGGATCAGCTGGTCCCCGCCCACACCATGAACGCCAAGGATGTAGTGGTGCCGGGTTGCCTGGTGGATTACATCGTGGTGGGGCGGGAGGAAAACTCCCGGCAGCAGTTTGTTACCGAGGAGCGCTGGGTGGAGGCCTTTACCGGCGGGGTGCGCATCCCGCTGGAGGAGCTTTCGCCCATCCCGCTGAGCATCAAAAAGGTGATGGCCCGGCGGGCGGCCGCGGAGATCACCGATGGGGACTTTGTCAATTTCGGCATCGGGGTGCCTACCCTCATCACCAATGTACTGACCGAGCAGAAGCGGCTGGAGCGGGTGACGCTCAGCATTGAATCCGGGACGATAGGCGGGGCGCCGCAGGGCGGCCTGCTGACCGGCGCCGCCTACAATGCCGATGCCATGATAAAGCAGCCGGATATTTTTGACCTGTATGATGGCGGCGGCATTGATGTGGCGTGTCTGGGCGGGGCGGAATTTGATCGGCTGGGCAATGTGAATGTCAGCCGCTTTGGGGAGAAGATCCCCGGGCCCGGCGGGTTCATCAATATTACCCAGTGCGCCAAAAAGGTGTGCTTTTTGGGCAGCTTTACCGCCGGGGAAAGCGAGATCCGGCTGGAAGGCGGCCGGCTGCGTATCATAAAGGACGGCGGCATCCGCAAGTTCCGGCAGGCGGTGGGGCATATCACCTTTTCCGGGGAGTATTCCAACCAGAAAGGCGGCCAGCAGGTGCTGTATATCACCGAGCGCGCGGTGTTCCGCCTGACGACGGAGGGCCTGCTGCTGACCGAAATAGCCCCCGGCGCGGATATCCGGCGGGATATTCTGGAAAAGATGGAATTTACCCCGATGATCGCCCCCGACCTGCGGGAAATGGATACGGCGCTTTTTGCCGAGTGAGGGAACTATGCGGTTTGAAAATGTGTGGGCGGTGTACTTTAGTGCCTGCGGCAGTACCCGGCGGGTGCTGCGGCGGATGGCCGAAGCGGCCGGGGAAGCGCTGGCCCTGCCGGTGCGGGAGCTGGACTACACCCTGCCCCCGGCACGGGAGCGGGACTATGCCTTCAATGAGAAGGACCTGATATTCTGGGGGAGCCCGACCTACGCGGGGCGGCTGCCCAATGTGCTGCTGCCTTTTTTGCGGGGGCACTTTACCGGCGGGGGCGCGGCGGCCGTGGCGGTGGTGCTGTACGGCAACCGCGGCTATGATGACGCCCTGAAGGAGCTGTGTGAGGTTCTGGCCGGGAACGGCTTTTGCCCGGCGGGGGCCGCGGCGCTGGTAGCGGAGCACGCCTTTGCCCCGGCGCTGGCCTATGGCCGCCCCAATGCCGGGGACATGGCCGAAATAACGGCATTTGCCCGGCAGACGGCGCTGGCGCTGCAAAGGACCGGATGCCCCCAGCCGGTAGTGGTGCCGGGCCGGGAGCCCATTGGGCCCTACTACACCCCGCTGGGGCTGGATGGGGAACCGGCGCGCTTTTTGAAAGCGAAGCCGGTGACCAACCCCGAAAAATGCACCCGATGCGGCAGGTGCGCCACCCTGTGCCCCATGGGGTCCATCCCAAGGGAGACCCCGCAGGAATGCGGCGGCATCTGCATCAAGTGCCAGGCCTGCGTAAAGGGATGCCCCGCCGGGGCCAAATATTTCGCCGACGCGGCGTTTTGTTCCCACCGTGCCATGCTGGAGCAGACCTATACCAAAAGGCGGGAGAACGAATTCTTCCCGCCCCTGTGATGAATATAGAATCCCCTGTCCAGACCCACGCGGGCGGACAGGGGAATTTTTTTATTCTTCGGTTTCCTCAGTGGCATCCGGCTCCAGCGGTTCGGTGCCTTCGCCCTCCGCCAGGCGGTAGCCCACGCCCACCTCGGTAAAGAGGTACCGGGGTTCTTCGGGGTTCGGCTCCAGCTTGCGGCGGAGATTGGCCATATGGACCCGCAGCAGCTTGTTATCCCGGGGATTGGCCGCGGGGCCCCACAGCTCCCGCAGCATCTGCTGGTAGGTAAGCACCCGCCCGGCATAGCGGCCTAGCAGCGCCAGAATTTTGAATTCGCTGGGGGTCAGGCCGGCATCCTCGCCCTCCAGGTAGGCCCGGTGCTTATTGTAGTCGATGACGAGATCCCCCACGATGTACTGGCCCTCCCGCAGCTCCTCGCCGCCGCAGGCTTTGCGGGTGTGGCGCAGCGCCGTGCGGATGCGCGCCAGCAGCTCCACGGTGCCAAAGGGCTTGGTGAGGTAATCATCCGCGCCAAGATCCAGCGCGCTGGCCTTGTCATCCTCGGTCATGCGGGCCGAAATGACAATGATGGGGACGCTGCTCCATTTGCGGATGCTCTGAATGATGCCGACGCCATCCATATCGGGCAGGCCCAGGTCCAGCAGGATGCAATCGGGACAGTGGGAGGCCGCCAGCGCCAGCGCCGAACTGCCATCCCCCACGGCGACGGTATCATAGCCCGCGCTGCTCAGGGTGCTTTGCAGGTAGTGCCGGATGCCGGCATCGTCCTCTACGATCATGATCTTATCACAGTGTTTCATCCTTCGGGTTCCTCCTCTTCCTCGGTTCCGGCGGGCAGCCACAGGCATACCCGCGCTCCGCCCTCGGGGCGGTTTTCGGCGGTCATGCGGCCGCCATGTGCTTTTATGATGGCGCTGCAAAGAGTCAGCCCCAGTCCCAGTCCCCGGCGGCCATCGGCGCAGGAGCGCGGCTGCGGCAGCAGCTTGCGGTCAAAAAGCTGGGGGAGCATCTCCGGCGGGAAGCCCGCGCCGTCATCCTCCACAGCGATCATCACGGTATCCCCCTGCCCGGCGATCTCCACCCGGATGCGGGTGGCGCCCGCGGCGTGGTTCACCGCGTTTTCCAAAAGGTTCAGAATGACCTGCTCCATCAGGGTGGCGTCCATCGGGGCGGTCAGGATCTCCTGCGGGCGGATGACCGTGACCGGCAGGGCATTGCGGCTGCGCCGCAGCTTCATCACGGCGCTGTCCACTATCTCCTCCACCACCTCATCGGTGCGGTGCAGGTTTACCCGCTCCCCGGCCATACGGGTGACCGAAAGCATATTTTCGGAGATGCGGGTCAGCCACCGGGTCTCCTGGCGGATCTGCTCCAGCAGGGTACGGCGCTCCGCCTCGCTCAGGTCGGGCTGCTCCAGCAGCAGGCTGTCGGCGCCCTCAATGGAAGCGAGCGGGGTGCGCAGATCGTGGGAGAGCGCCCGCAAAAGGTCCGCCCGGAGTTTTTCGCTTTCGATCTCATACCGCAGGCGCTCGCTCTGCTTTACCCGGGTGGTAAGGGTGCTGATGACCACCGAGACCACCAGCATGACCATGAAGGTGAGCGGGTAGCCCGTGATGCTCATATCGAAGCTCCAAAAGGGGTAGGTGAACATGTAGTTGACGCAGAATACCCCGATGACCGAAGCCAGAACACCCCACACATAGCCATTGGTGACCAGCGCCACTATGGCGACAGCCAGCACAAAGATGAGAACGGCAAAGGGATTGTTGTCATCGTGCATGCGGGAAAGCACGCTGCATACCGCCACCGCGGCCCCCAGCAGGAGCAGCATCCGCAGGGCATCGTGCCACCAGGCCTTTTGGGCAGCCATGCCGTTCACCTCCCATCTATTTATAATATTCCAACCTATTATACCATGCTGCGCTGGAGCAGAAAAATAAATTATTCGCTAAGATTTTTCTCCGGCGGAACCTTTCCGTAAAATTAGCGGGGGACAGCCGTATAATGGTACCAAACCAAAACCCCGAGAGGTTTATGAGGAGGATATCATTATGCACACCCAGGCGTACATCGAAGCTCGTAAGGAATTCATCAACTGCATCGTGCTCAGCCCCATCTGTATTTTTGTTTCGCTCATCATCGCGTTTACCGAGTGGCTGCCCATTATGCGCGCGGAGAAAAACAAGGTAGAGGCGTAACCATACATACCACACACTTTTCCGATAGATCATCCCGCGAAAGGCGGCGCAGTACTGGTGGCTGTGCCGCCTTTTGTGTATTCCGAAAGCTAAAATAGGGCCATAAATAGGGCCATAAAAATGTTTCATGAAACAAAAAATCCCCGCCAAAAGACGGGGATCTGTGTTTTTCGGCGGGTCATTCGGCCTTGGGCATGTGGCTGTCCAGGTAGTCAATGATATCCCGGAACAGCTCCTCCTTCAGTGCCTCATTGTGCACCTCATGCCGGGCGCCGTGGTACAGGGTGATGGTCACATCCTTTAGCCCCTGGGCCTTCAGGCCCTCGTACACCTCGGTGACGCCCTTGCCGTTGTTGCCTACGGCGTCCTCATCCCCGGCGTACAGCCACACGGGCAGGTCCTTGGGGATGGCGGCATACCATTCGGGACGGTTGCAGCGGTCCACCAGCTCCAGCAGCTCGCCGTAGCCGCTGTTGGTAAAGATAAAGCTGCACCAGGGGTCCTTGATATACTTGCGGCAGACCTCCTCATCGTGGCAGATCCAGTCCACCAGCGTTTTCTGCTCGGTCTGCTTATTGTTGTTGCCGGTGGTCAGCATATACAGCAGCTTGGAGGTCCCTTTCTTGCCGCCGAACAGCGAAACCAGGGCGACCAGCGCCTTGCCGGGACCGGCGGCGGGGTTCTTCCCGGCGGTGCCGCTGATGAGCAGCGCCTGGAGATTCTTACCGTAGCGGGCGGCGTACAGCCGCACCACAAAGGAGCCCATGCTGTGCCCCAGCAGGAAGTAGGGCAGCCCGGCAAAGTGGGCGCTGACAGCCTTCCGCTCGATCTCCTGATCCTCCACCAGGTTGTTCCAGGCGCCCTTTTCGCCAAAGTAGCCCAGCATCTCATTGTTCAGCCGGGCGGTGGAGCCATGCCCCAGGTGGTCAATGCCGCAGACGGCGTAGCCGGCGTCGGTCAGGTGCTGGGCCAGCTCCTCATACCGCAGGATGTACTCGCACATGCCGTGGCAGATCTGCACCACAGCGCGGGGGTGTCCCTCCGGCAGGAATAAAAAGCCCGAAAGCTTGCTTTTGCCATCGCTGGAATCCAGGGTAAAGGTTCTCTTCTCCATACCTCTTTTGTCCTCCTCGGTTTTATTGCGCTTACACCAGCGCGCGGTCCACCGCGGTCACCTCCTGCGCGTCGCCGGCAGGGTCCACGGTGTAAAAGGTCAGGTACTCAAAGCGGGTCCACAGCCGGGGCAGCAGGTCGCTGCCGCCGCCGGGCATACCGGTCACCACATAGCGGGGCAGGCTCTCCGCCAGCAGCTGCGCCAAGCTGCGTTCGGGGTCTTCGCTGTAATGCACGGTCATGCGGGCGCCGGCATTCAGGCTGGTGCGGTACAGGTGCTCTATGGCGGCGGGGTCCGGCGCATTGCCAAACCGCGCGATGTTCTGTACCTCCAGTACGCACTGGTGTTCATCGGCCAGGCGCCTCCCGGCCAGGATCAAACGGTCGCAGCTGAGCTGGTCGGTCACCAATACCAGCACGGTAGGATGCAGTTTTTGCGGCTTGCGGGTAGTCACCAACTGGGTCAACGCTCCTTTATGTTATTTTTGCATAGCGCTCCGCCATTTGGCGGGTTCTTCCGCTTACATTATAACAAATCCCGCCGCAAAAAGAAACGAAAGTGAGAAATCTTCACGAAATGTTTGCAAATCGGCATAAAAGGGCTGCCGCTCAATTTAGATAAAAAGTTGACGAACGGCCGAAAAAGCGGTATCATATAAGTAAAGCGGCACTCCGCGTATGCCCCACCGTGCCGCAGGATAATACGAGGTGAGCGAGCATGAACGAAAAAACGGTTTCCATTTCGGTGATCCGGCGCCTGCCGCGGTACTACCGCTATTTGGGGATGCTGCTGCACAGCGGCGTGACCCGTATCTCCTCCAAGGAGCTGGCCGCGCAGATGAAGGTCACCGCCAGTCAGATCCGTCAGGACTTAAATTGCTTCGGTGGCTTTGGTCAGCAGGGCTACGGCTACAATGTGGAGCTATTGTATAAAGAGATCGGCGCCATCCTGGGTGTCGAAAAAAAGATCCCGGCCATTCTTATCGGCTGCGGCACCCGCGGCCAGAGCCTCATCCGGGAGGACGACCTGTTCCGGGACCGCGGCTTTGAGCTGATCGGGGCCTTCGATAAATCCCCGGCGAAGATCGGCCAGGTGCTGCCCAATGGCCTGACGGTGCAGGATGTCGCCGCCCTGCCGGAATTTTGCCGTCAGCGCGGCCCGCACATGGCGGTGGTGTGCATCCCCCGGGATGCCGCCGAGCAGATGGCGGAAACGCTGGTGGAATCCGGTATCCGGTCCTTCTGGAATTTCTCCAGCTACGATTTTAAGCTGAAGTATGAGGAGTATCCTTCGGTCAATGTCCACCTGGGCGATAGTCTGCTGACCCTCTCCTACCTGGTGAACCACCCCAAGGGCGAGCCGCAGGAAGAATAAGCGTACATAAAAAAGCTCCCCCGTGCGGGGAGCCTTTTCTATTCCCGGCAGAACACATCTCGCTCCGCCCTCAAGGCTCCCCTGCGCAAAGGCTGTGGCACCGCACCAGCTGAAAGCCTCCCTTGTGCAAAGGGAGGTGGCACGGCGCAGCCGTGACGGAGGGATTGTTAGCACAAAATAAGGCCAAATTTCTTTTCGCCTGTCGGCGGCGCGGAGCCTTTTAGATATCAAAATTTGTACGCCTGCCCGGCGAGGGGTTACTTTTCTGTGAAGAAAAGTAACCAAAAGTCACTCGGGGAGGACCCCGAGACCCCCGACGCATCGGTACGCCCCGACCGGAAGGTCTTTGACCTCCCGGATCTGGGGCTAGACGACGCTGATAAGGAGCCGCAGGCGCATTTAATTTGGCCCCTGCTGCACCCAAAATAAAATGCGCCGTAGGCACCTTGAGAGCGTATCTGCGGCGCCGTACGGATCGACTTTTCAGCATTCGCTGAAAAGTCCAATTCGTATCCAGCCGCAGCTTGAGCGTTAGGGGGTCTTGGGGCACAGCCCCAAGTGTGTTTTGCCTACTTTTGCACATACAAAAGTAGGCCCCCGCCGGGCAGGCGTACCAGCTGTCACCCTTCGGTGACTCCGCGCCGCCTTTAGGCGACCACAATCTTGACCTAAAAATTCTTTTGCTCCTTTTCTTCACAGAAAAGTAGGACCCCGGCGGCGAGCCGTACAGACTTTGTACCCTACAAAATCTTTGCCCCGCCGCCAGGCGACCACCAATTTGTCCCCAATTAATATCTTTTACCCGCTTTTCTTCATAGAAAAGTACGCCCGCGCCAGCGCCTTCCACTGCTCCAGCGTCACCTGCTCCGCCCGGGCGTTTTCCGGCAGCCCGGCGGCCGCCAGCAGCGCGCGGGTGGCGTCCTTCTCCCACCGCAGTCCGGCGGAAAGGGAATTGAGCATCGTCTTGCGCCGCTGGCCAAACCCGGCCCGCACCACCGCGAAGAAGTCCTCCCGCGGCGGCAGGTCCTCCGGCAGCTCCTGCGGCAGGTCCAGCCGGATCACCGCGCTATCCACCGCCGGGGCCGGCAAAAAGGACCCCCTTGAGACCGGGAACAGCATCTTCGGCGTGCTGTAATACCACACCGCCGCGCTGATGGCCCCGCATTCCCGGGTGCCCGGCGCCGCCGTAATGCGCACCGCGGCCTCCTTTTGCACCATTACCGTCAGCGAGCGAATGGGCAGGGGCTCCTCCAGCAGCCGCATGATGATAGGCGAGGTGATATAGTAGGGCAGGTTGGCGCACACCACCACCGGCATCCCGCCAAAGTGCTCCTCCAGGAGCGCCGGCAGGTCCAGTTCCATCGCGTCCCCCTGCACTATGGTCACATTCTTAAATTCCGCCAGCGTTTCCGCCAGGATGGGTGGCAGCCGGTCATCCAGCTCTATCGCCACCACCTTTTCCGCCCGGCGGCACAGCTCCGCCGTCAGCACGCCAAAGCCCGGCCCGATCTCCAGCACCCCCACACCGGGGGCGGCGCCGCCCAGCTCCGCCATTTTGGGGCATACGCCGGGGTTGATGATAAAATTCTGCCCCAGCGCGCGGGAAAAGGAAAATCCATGGCGCTGCAGCAGCTCCTTGATGACGGCGGGATCGGTAAGTGTGGGCATGGCGGCCTCCTTGCGGGGTGATTTTTCGCTTTTCAGTATATCGTTTTTGGGGCAAAAATGCAACACGCACCCGCTATTTTGTAAAGGCCGCTATACGGAAAGTATTTCACACTTTCCACCGGGTTTTCCACATTCCTGGGGTGGAAAAGCCCGAATTTGTGTCAAAATTGTGACAATCAAGGGCTTTTGGGGGCAATTTCCCACTAAATGGGTGTGGAAAACCGTGTCTCCGCCAGGCAAGGCCCTAAAACACCTCGTAATGGTTCCGGAATGTCAACCCCCTTTGCCCCCTAAATTTTATCCTTATTTTTGATGGAGTTTGACGAGAAACCGTCTTGACAACAGGGAATAAGATGGTATAATAATAAAGCGCTATGCGGAAGTGCTGGAATCGGCAGACAGGCACGTTTGAGGTGCGTGTGTCCATGACGTGTGGGTTCAAGTCCCATCTTCCGCACCAAAAAGAAAAAGACGCCTTTGGGCGTCTTTTTCTTTTTGGTGCGTCGGGGAGCAGAAAGCCTGCGCAAAGGACCAGTCTATGCCCTGATGAAACGCGAAAGACAACCCTGACGGTTTTCTTTCACACTATCTTTCCCTCCGAAGGTGCAGGCTTGTCCAGATATTACCGGCCGTCTTTTTCTTTTTGGTGCGTCGGGGAACGGAAAGCCTGCACAAAGGGCCAGTCTGCCCCTGCTTAAGTGCGGAATAAGCTATTTTCACCTGTTTGGTGAAAGTGTTTGGTGAAAGGAAAATCTGATGAAATCAAAACAGAGGGGCCGCTCTCTCTTGCAGAGCAGCCCCTCTGTCCAAAACGACCACACCGGGTCGTTTTGGACATTCACCCCCGGCAGAGCGCCCTCCGGAAAGCCATGGGGCCAGCCTGTGTGGGATGCATCCTCAAAAATATCTGGCTGATATTTTTGAGTTGATGCATGAATGGTATTTCGCTCGCCGCGGCGAGCGACCGGCCTTTTGAAAAAGGCCGGCGCCAAAACTTTTTACATTTTTCCTCTCGCGCACGCGCGCGCACCCGCCCGTACCCGCGCGCCATATGCGTGTATATATGCGCGCGCACGGGGCTCAGTCCGGATTATGGGACTTTCCATCTGCTACAATGAAACCGTGGAAAGCAGCCGGCAGCCCCTTATCCCAGGAGAGAAACCGAGAAGAAAACCGCCGCCGGTCACCCATTCCGGGCGGCCAGCAGCCCCGCCGCAAAGTCCCTTACCCGCTGCTTTTCCGCCGGGGTCAGCCGGGCCAGCAGCGCCCCCAGGCTCTCCCCACCCAGTCCGTCCTCCGCCGGGAGGGCGGGCTTTTCTATTTGCGGCGAATTGCCGCACAGCCAGTCCACCGTCACATTGTATTTTTCGGCGATCTCCCGCAGCTTTCCCCGGTAGGAGCCGCTCCGTCCGGCCCGCCAGTCGGCCACCACATTGCCGGTTTTGTAGCCCAGCGACCGGGCAAATTCCGCGTCCGCCCCATGCCGGTCCGGGATCAGGGATAGAATTCTTTGCAGCATAATATCCATATTTTCGCTCCTTATATTGGCTAAATCTACAAAAACTCACAAATCGTGAGAAAACACTTGAAATCACACGAAACATGAGTTACAATGGAAAGTGGGACCTTTCCCCAAACGCTCTGTTTCGCAAGATTTTTAGCTTGTTCAAGCGACTTTACACTCTCATCATACCGCAAAAAGCCGCCCTTGTCAAGTGCTTTCAATCCACATGAACATGAGCTTTTGGAAGCGTCCCCGCCGGGGGAACGGCCTGCCGCGGCAAGGGGGAGCCGTCCGCACCGGCAGAAATCAAACAGCCCGGCCGCAGTGCCGGAGAGAGAGGAAACCGATGGAACACCGAACCAGAAGCCAAAAAGGGGCTGCGACTGCTGCCCTGGACGGTCTTGTCAGCATGGTTTTTGGCGCGGTCCCAGCCAGGAGGACAGCCTGCCGCGGCAGGGGGGAGCCGTCCGTCCCGGCAGAAATCAAACAGCTCGGCCGCAGTGCCGGAGAGAGAGGAAACCGATGGAACACCGAACCAGAAGCCAAAAAGGGGCTGCGACTGCTGCCCTGGACGGTCTTGTCAGCATGGTTTTTGGCGCGGTTCCAGCCGGGGAAACGGCCTGCCGCGGCAGGGGGGAGCCGTCCGCCCCGACAAAAATCAAACGACCCGGCCACAGTGCCGGAGAGAGAGGAAACCGATGAAACACAACACAAAAAACCGAAAGGGGGCTGCCGCATGAGCACCGTTTATGCCAGCCCCATCTGGCTGGGGAGGCCCCGTTACCCGGTGACAGTCACCACCGGAGCCGGGGCGGCTGTTACCGCTGCCCTGGGCAGCCTTACCCTGACCGCCACCGCCGATGCCAACGGCCTTTGCGCCATGAAATTGCCCCGCCGCGGCAGCTGGAATTTTACCGCTGTGCTGGGGGCCAAAAAGGGCTATGGCACGCTGGCGGTACCGGGGCAGAGAAGTCTTTCCCTGCCGCTTTATTCCACCGCTCTGGCGGAAAATTCCTGGGCCGAGATCGCCGCGGCGGCAGCGGCCGGGATAGCTGCCCGGCTGTGGTCGCCGGGGGATGGGAAGGAGCTGACCATCAGCGGCACGGCCGGCCTGCTTACCGTCACCGATCTGGCCATCGGGGCCATCATTCTGGGCTTTGACCACAATGCCGCCCTGGAGGGCAGCGGCCGCATCCACTTCCAGCTGGCGCGCCTGGGGGAGACCCCGGTGGCCCTGGTAGACAGGCGCCACGGCAGCTTCAGCGACCTGGCCGGGGCCTTTACCATGAACACAACCGCCACCAGTGAAGGCGGCTGGCAGGGCAGCCATATGCGGCAGGAGATCCTGGGCAGCGACAGCACCGATGTGCTTGCCCCTAAGGAGGGGACACTGCTGGCCCTGCTGCCGGAGGAGCTGCGGGCGGTGATGAAGCCCTGCACCAAGTACACCGATAACACCGGCAACTCCATGGAGGCCGCCGCGGTGACCGCCACCCAGGAATGGCTGTTCCTGCTCTCGGAGTGGGAGTACTACGGGGCCCGCACCATGGCCAATGAGGGGGAGCAGAGTTTCCAGCAGCAGTATGCCTACTATGCCGCCGGCGGCAGTCCGGCCAAAATGCGCCACAACCGCATCACTGCCACGGCCCGGGACTGGTGTCGCAGCCCGGCGGCGGGGTGGGCCGGCTTTTGCCATGTGAACAAGGACGGCACCGCCTACTACGAGGCCCCGAATGCCGACCTGGGCATTGCACCGGCCTTTGTGCTGGGCGCATAAGATAGACGGGGAGGTGTGAAGATGGATCAGGAGATCATAGTGGCGGGGCTGGCGCTGGTGGGCAGCCTGAGCGGCACCTATTTTGCCAACCGCCGGGCCACCGCCCTGATCGCCTACCGGCTGGAGCAGCTGGAAAAGAAGGTGAACCAACACAATTCCGTGATAGAACGGCAATATGAATTAGAGAAAAAATTTGCGGAGCACGAGCGGGACTATGCCGCTGCCTGCCGCCGCATAGAGGAGCTGGAGAAAGGAGCATGAGTATGAGTGAATTTGTAACCTGGGAGGCGCTGGGCGGCTATGCCGGCGCGGTGATGATGGTGACCCTCATCACACAGTTTTTGAAGGGGACGCCGCTGGGCAAGTGGAACAGCCAGCTGGTGGCCTATGTTATCGCCGTGGTGCTGCTGATCGGAGCGGAGATCTTTGGCGGGCAGCCGGTGACGGTGCAGGGGGTGACCCTGTGCCTGCTGAACGCGGTCATCGTGGCGCTGGCGGCCAACGGGATGTACGATGTGGCTGCCAAGAGCAAAAAGACGGCAAGCTATCAGCATGAGGAATAAGCGGCAGAAAGCACACTGCCAAGGTTAAGATTTGGATAAGCAGTAATCAGGATAGGATGGAAAAAGGGGTCGCGGCGGTTGGGGTGCGGGCCTACGATTGGCCGAGGGAGCAGTTTTGCAGACTATAAAGTATTTGCTTAACTGTCCTCTTAGTTCCCCTCCTCAGAGGAGGGGACAGGGGTGGTGGTTCGCCCTTCCGCGCTCCAGTGCGGGGGCGATAAAAATGCGCCGCAGGCTCCTTATAAGCACCGTTTAGCCTACGCTCCGGGAGGGCATAGCCCTTCCGGGTGGGCGTTCCGGTGCGTCGGGGCCTTGGGGTTTACCCCAAGTCGCTTTTGGGCACTTTTGGCGATTCAAAAGTGCCACCCTGGCGGTAGCCGTGCAAATTATGCCTTTGCAAAAGGCTCCGCGGCGCCGAAGGAGAGATAAAATTGTTGCTATTAATGTCAACCCCTCAGTCACGGCTGCGCCGTGCCAGCTCCCCTTACACAGGGGAGGCTTTGGGGTGGTGCAGTAAGCTATAAAATTGCAAGAAAAAAATCATTGACATTTGGGACACAGTGGCCTATAATAGCCACAAATAAAAAACCTGTGATCGAGAAGAGTAACCGGTCAGTTTTCGTTGAGAGCGAGCCGCGGATGGTGCAAGCGCGGTAACGGAAAGAGCGGCGAATGGCCTCGTGAGGGCGGCCGAACACGCAGAACATGCGCCAGTAGCAGCCGACGGGAAACCGGCCCCGTTATCCATCCCGGCTTACATCATGTGTGTAGGAACAGAGCGGATGCTGCAAAGCATCAATGACGGGTGGTACCGCAGAGCTGATTTTCAGTCCTGTCCCAAGAGTTTTACTTGGGATGGGATTTTTTATTTTACCGGGAAAGGAGCGAGCGCGATGAAGGAGAGAATACTGCCGGGACGGCGATGGTGCCCGCCCCCGGAAAAACGAGATCAATAAAACCACTACTGACCACGAAAAGGAGATAACCCCATGAAAACCAACCTGAAAAAAGTTTTTGCCCTTATATTCGCCGCGATGTTCGTATTCTGCTTTGCCGCCTGCGGCGAGAAAAAAGTCCCGGTCATCGGTATCAGCCAGTACGGCGAGCACGAAAGCCTGGACAACTGCCGGGAGGGCTTCCTGCAGGGGCTGAAGGACGCCGGCCTGGTGGAAGGCACCGACTATACCATCGACTACCAGAACGCGGGGTTTGATGATAATATCACCAAGCAGATCGCCGAGAGCTTTAGCGCCAACAATGTGGCCCTGATGTGCGGCATTGCCACCCCCAGCGCCACGGCCTGCTACGCCGCCGCTGAGAACAAGGATATCCCGGTCATCTTTACCGCCATTACCGACCCGGTACAGGCCAAGCTGGATACCGGCAATGTGACCGGCACCAGCGATAAGCTGGCGGTGGAGGGCCAGCTGGAGCTGATCCGCGCGCTGCAGCCGGAAGCCAAGACCATCGGCATCCTGTATACCACCAGCGAGCCGAACTCCGTTTCCGCCATTGCGGAGTACGAGGAAAAGGCCCCGGCCTATGGCTTTACCATCGAGGCGGTGGGTGTGACCGCTCAATCCGAGGTGGTGCAGGCCTGCGATACCCTGCTGGCCCGCGGCGTGGACTGCATGAGCAACCTGACCGATAACAATGTGGTGGGCGTGCTGCCGGCCATTCTGGAAAAGACCAACGCCAAGAGCATCCCCGTGTACGGCAGCGAGATAGAGCAGGTGAAGAAGGGCTGTGTGGCCTCCATCGGCATTGATTACTATGAGCTGGGCCGCCAGACCGGCCAAATGGCCGCCAAAGTGCTGAAGGGTGAGGCCACCTGCGAGGAGATGCCCTATGAGACCATCAGCGAGTACGGACTGTATGTGAACTACACCGCCCTGACGGAGATGGGCCTGACCCTGCCGGAGGAGCTGGCCGGCCGCGCCATTGACGCCAACGCCTGATTTTTTGCTTTGAATTTTTGATTTGACCGCGAGGAGTACACCATGCTGAATGTGATACTGGAGACCTGTGCCGGGACTCTGACGCAGGGACTTATCTACGCCATTTTATCCTATGGCATCTTCATCACCTACAAGATCCTGGATTTCCCCGACCTGACGGTGGACGGCAGCTTTCCGCTGGGAGCGGCTGTGACCGCCGTGCTGCTGACCCATGGGGTGAACGCCTGGCTGACGCTGCCCATTGCCCTTGTGATCGGGGCGCTGGCGGGGCTTTGCACCGGGCTGATCCATGTAAGGGCCAAGGTGCGGGACCTGCTGGCCGGGATCATCACCATGACGGCGCTGTACTCCATCAATTTGCAGATCGCCGGCTCCAACCTGATGGTGGAGCGGGCCATTGATACCATTTACACCTCCGCCCCGGTGATGGCGCTGCTGGGCAGCGTGCCGCTTTTGTACCGCAAGCTCATTGTTTCGCTGGTGCTGGTGTTGCTCATCGGGCTGGTGCTGGAGTGGTATTTTTCCACCAAGAACGGCCTGCTGCTGCGGGCGGTGGGCGATAACGACACCTTGGTGACCACCCTGGCCGTGGATAAGGGCCGCATGAAGATCCTGGGGCTGGTGATCGCCAACGCGCTGGTGGCGCTTTCCGGGTGCATCGTCTGCCAGGAGGGACGCTCCTTCAGCGCGACGATGGGCACCGGCCAAATGGTATTCGGCCTGGCGGCGGTCATCATCGGCACCACGCTGTTCCGCCGTATGAGCTTTGTGAAGGGGACGGCCGCCGTGGTCATCGGCAGCATCCTGTATAAGGCCTGCATCCAGATCGCGATCCTGCTGGGGCTGCCCGGCAATATGCTGAAATTTATCACCGCGGCGCTGTTCCTGGTCATTCTTATCACCGGGAACCTGAGCGGCCGGAAAGGAGGCGCCGACCGTGCTGGAGCTTAAAAATATCACCAAAATATATAACCCCGGCGAGATCACCGAGGCCTGTCTGTTCCGGGACTTTGACCTTTCGGTGGAAGCGGGCGAGTTTGTTTCCATCGTGGGCAGCAACGGCAGCGGCAAGACCTCGCTGCTGAATATCATCTGCGGCAGCATTCCCATCCAGGGCGGCGATGTCATCATTGATGGGGAGAGCATGCTGCACAAGAAGGAATTTGTGCGGTACCGCCGCTTTGGCCGGGTGTACCAGAACCCTGCCCTGGGCACCAGTCCCAATCTGACCATGTTCGAGAATCTCTCGCTGGCGGATAACAAGGGCAAGGCCTACGACCTGAGCCGGGGCGCGAACCACGCCCGGCGGGAAAGCTACCGGGAGCAGCTGGCCGCCCTGGGGCTGGGGCTGGAGGATAAGATGGATGTTAAGATGGGGGCGCTTTCCGGCGGGCAGCGGCAGGCCGTGGCCCTGCTGATGGCCACCATGACGCCGATTGATTTTCTCATCCTGGATGAGCACACCGCCGCGCTGGACCCCAAAACGGCGGATACCATTATGGAACTGACCGACCGGGTGGTGCGGGAAAAGGGGCTGACCGCCATTATGGTGACCCACAACCTGCGCTATGCCGTGGAGTACGGCAGCCGCCTGCTGATGATGGATAAGGGCCACTTGGTGCTGGATGCCGCCGGGGAGGAGAAAAAGAACATGACCGTGGAGGATATCCTGGACCTGTTTACCAAGATCAGTATCGAGTGCGGCAACTGATTTCACCGGCAAAAATCAGCGCGGAGAGGGCTTGCCCTGTTTTGCAAAAGAAATGGGAAAAAGTTCGGAGAAATCCGGACTTTTTTGCTTTGACAGGGGACGGGGGAGATTGTCTTGCGGACAAAAATCTGCTATACTGATTTTATATTTACATATTGTTCAAGCAATCTTTATCATGCTGCGGTATGATAAAGGGGAAAAGCACAGCGGGGAGGCGGCGGGATGTTCGGTTATATCAAAACCTGCACGCCGCAGCTGCGCCTGTGCGAATGGGAAGCCTACCGGGGCATCTACTGCGGGCTGTGCCGCACCCTGGGGCGGCGCTTTGGGCCGCTGGCCCGGCTGACGCTGAGCTATGACTTTACCTTTTATGCTACGCTGGAGATGGCCCTGCGGGAGGAAGCGCCCGAATTCTGCCGGAGAAGCTGCGGGGTGAACCCGCTGCGGCGCTGCCGGCACTGCGAGGAAAACGAGGCGCTGGAACGCGCGGCGGATATGGCCATCCTGAGCCTGTGGTACAAGGCGGAGGATACCACTGCCGATGGGGGATTCTTTGGCAGGTGCGGCGGACGGCTGCTGCGGCTGATGCTGCGGCGGCAGTACCGCCGGGTGGCGGAGGAATATCCTACGGTGGATGCGGTATTTGCCGGGGAGATGGACCGCCAGCGGACGCTGGAGGCGGCAGGGGATACCAACCTGGACGAGCTGTGCGAGCCGACCGCCAAGATGACGGCGGTGATGCTGAGCCTGCTGAGTGAGGAGCCGGGCGAGCGCCGGGTGCTGGAACGGCTGGGGTATCTGCTGGGGCGGTACATCTACATGGCGGATGCGCTGGACGACTGGGAAAAAGATAAAAAACACGGGGATTTTAACCCCTTTTTACAGTGTGAGGATGAACCGGAGGCACTGAAACGCCACGCCAGGGCCAGCCTGCTGCTGACCATCGGGGAGATGGGGGCCGCGCTGGATCTGCTGGAGCTGAGGCACTTTGGGCCCATACTGGAGAATATCATCCGGCTGGGACTGCCCCAGACGGTGGAAGAACTGCAACTGCCCCCAAAGCAAAGGAGGAAACGAGAAAAATGACAGATCCCTACAAGGTGCTGGGAGTAAGCCCGAACGCGACCGACGATGAGGTGAAGGACGCCTACCGCCGGCTGGCACGGAAATATCACCCGGATAACTATGTGAATAACCCGCTTTCCGACCTTGCGACCGAGAAGATGAAGGAGATCAACGAGGCATACGATGAGATCCAGCGGCAGCGCAAAAGCGGCGGCTATGGACAGCAAAGCTACGGCGGGGGATATCAGCAGAGCTATGGCGGCTACCAGCAAAATTACGGCGGGTACCAGCAGAGCTACGGCGGTTCCTCCCAGTTCGCGGATATCCGCAGGCTCATCAACCTGAACCGGCTGGGCGACGCGGAGGAGCTGCTGGATGGGATCTCCGCCAGTGCCCGCACCGCCGAGTGGAACTACCTGAAGGGAATAGTAAACTACCGCAAGGGCTGGCTGGATAACGCGGTGACCTACCTGAACACCGCGTGCACTATGGAACCCAGCAATATGGAGTACCGTCAGGCGCTGAACCAGCTGACCCAACAGCAGCGTGGCTATGCCCAGGCGGGCGGCACCAGCATGTGTGAGGTGTGCGCTTCGCTGTACTGTGCCAATGCCTGCTGCCAATGCATGGGAGGTGGCTGCTGATGCAGAAAAAGAGTGGACAGGTGGCGCTGGGCGGCATTGCCACCGGCATGTGCATCGCGCTGATGTTTGCCACGGGGATGATCCCTTTTTCCTACTACGCGCTGCCGGCGCTGGCCGGGCTGGTGCTGATTGCCGTGCGGGAAGAAAACGGGCTTTCCACGGCGCTGATCGTCTTTGCGGCGGTTTCGCTGCTTTCGGTCTTTGTGGTGCCCATCAAGGAAGCGGCGCTGCTGTTTATCGCGTTTTTCGGGTACTACCCCATCCTGCGGGAGACCTTTGCCAAGATTCGTCCCAAGACGCTGAGCTGGGTGGTGCGTTTTGTGATCTTTAACGCGGCGGTGGTGGCTGCCTACTGGGTCATCGTCAATGTATTCGGCATCACCGAGATTCTGGAGGAATTCGGGGACTTCGGCAAATATTCGGTGCTGGTGCTGCTGGCCTTTGCCAATGTGTTTTTTGTCATTTACGATGGCGCGGTGAAGAACATCACCCTGGCCTACCGCAACTGGTTCAGGCCGAAAATCCTGAAAAAAGTGCGCTGAAAAGGCGAAAACCGGCGGTTCTTCGGCAGAGGGGCCGCCGATATTGCTATCCGGAGTAAGCACAGGGGAGAGGGGGCGCCCGCAGGGCAGCCCGACGAAGTCGGGCTCGGCGGCTTTGCCGCCGGTTTCGGCGCAGCCGAAACGCCCTGCGGGCGACTGCCCCGGCAAAAATACCGGACAAGGGGCAGTAATGCCGGCGGCATCTTGCGGGGAGGCACCGCAATATGATATAATGAAGCTGCCGAAGGCGAGTAAGACCCAAGGCGAGAGAAAGGAGCGCTGCCGATGAATGGGATCCAAGTTTTTCTGGCGGCCTATGCCCAGCCGCTCATTTGGCTGGCTGTGGCGCTGGTCATGCTCATCATAGAAGCCGCCACGGTGCAGATGGTGAGTATCTGGTTCTGCCTGGGGGCGGTGGCCGCGGCCATCGCGGCGATCCTGGGTGGTTCCATCCCGGTGCAGATCGTTGTATTTGTGGTGATCTCCGGGGTGGCGCTGGCCTTTACCCGCAAGTTTGTAAAAAAGGTGCTGCGGGTGAAAAAGACCCCTACCAATGCCGACAGCGTCATCGGCGCCATCGGGCAGGTGGTAGAACCCATCGACGATGAGGCCGGGACCGGACGCATCAAGGTGGAGGGCATGGACTGGAGCGCCCGCACCACCGATGGCAGCAAGCTGCCGGAGGGCGCCAAAGTAAAGGTAAGATCTATCGTAGGTGTTAAACTGATGGTGACCGCCATCAGAGAAAAGGAGGACTAATTTATATGCCGATCATTATTATTCTGCTCGTGCTCATCATTATCCTGCTGGTTACCAACATCCGCGTGGTTCCGCAGGCGACCGAGTTCGTTATTGAGCGCCTGGGTACCTACTACACCACCTGGGAGACCGGCCTGCACTTTAAGGTGCCGCTGGTGGACCGTGTGGCCAAGCGCATCTCCCTGAAGGAACAGGTGATGGATTTTGCGCCCCAGCCGGTTATCACCAAGGATAATGTCACCATGCAGATCGATACCATTGTATTCTACCAGGTGACTGATGCCAAGCTGTATACCTACGGCGTGGAGCGGCCCATTCTGGCCATCGAGAGCCTGACCGCCACCACCCTGCGTAATATCATCGGCGATATGGAGCTGGACCACACCCTGACCTCCCGCGATGTTATCAACAGCCGCATCACCGCCGCGCTGGACCAGGCCACCGATAAGTGGGGCATCAAGGTAAACCGTGTGGAGCTGAAGAATATCGTGCCGCCGCGTGATATTCAGGACGCCATGGAGAAGCAGATGCGTGCCGAGCGTGAGCGCCGTGAGGCGATCCTGCGTGCCGAGGGTGAAAAGCGCAGCCAGATCCTGATTGCCGAAGGTAAGAAGGAAAGCCAGATCCTGAACGCCGAGGCCGAAAAGCAGGCGGCCATCCTGCTGGCGGAAGCCGAGAAGGAAAAGAAGATCCGTGAGGGCCAGGGCGAAGCCGAGTCCATCATGCTGGTGCAGAAGGCGCAGGCCGATGCCATCCGCCTGCTGAACGAGGCCTGCCCCAGCAAGGAAGTGCTGCAGCTGAAGGCCTACGAGAGCTTTATGAAGGCGGCCGACGGCCAGGCGACCAAGATCATCATTCCCAGCGAGATCCAGGGCATGGCGGGTCTGGCGGCCTCCGTCAAGGAACTTGTCAAGGAATAAGCCAAAATTTTAGTAAAAGCGCTGTCCCCTATGGGATGGCGCTTTTTTTCGGCTTGTGCTATAATGGAGACGGAGATCCCCGTCCGGGGTAGAGGCGGGGGAGGTGCCGGGCCACGCTTCCGGCCGGCACCCAAATAGAGGAGGACGCAAAAATGGCAAAGCTGTACTTCAAATATGGGGCAATGGGCAGCTCCAAATCGGCCCAGGCACTCATCACCAAGTTCAATTATGAGGAGCTGGGCATGACCGTCTGGCTTATCAAGCCCTCGGTGGATACCCGGGACGGCGCCGATATCATCAAATCCCGCATCGGTCTGGCCAAAAAGGCGGATATCATCCTGCCGGAGGATAACATCATCGAAAAATTCGACCAGCACCCCGGCATGGATGTCATCATTGCCGATGAGTGCCAGTTTTTCACGCCGGAGCAGATCGACCAGCTGCGGGCGCTGGTGGATGAGCGGGATATGCCGGTCATCTGCTTTGGCCTGCGCACCGACTTTTTGACCCACCTGTTCCCGGGCAGCCGCCGCCTTTTTGAGGTTGCGGATTCCCTGACCGAGATAAAGACCGTGTGCGCCTGTGGGCACAAGGCGACCGTCAATGCCCGTATAGTGGATGGCAAGGTGGCCACCGAGGGTGAGCAGGTTTTCCTGGGCGGCAATGAAAGCTATGTGGCCATGTGCTACAAGTGCTGGCAGGAGAAAATAAAAAAACAGCGGGAGGAGGATAATCAATGAGCGATAACCTGAGATTGACGCTGGGCGGCATTGTGCTGATGCTGGCGGGGTTGTTTCTGCTGGGCATCTGTGTTTTAAGCGGCGGAAATGGCTTCTACCCCGATATCGCGGCCGCTATCTGCGGCGCCGCCGGGCTGGTATTGGCGGTGGTCGGCATTTTTCGGGGGGAGAAATAAACACCATGGCGAAGGATAAAAGCGATAAAACCAATGTAATGCGCCTGCTGGAGCAGAAAAAGCTGCCCTACACCCCGCATGATTACCTGGCCACCGGCGCGGTAAGCGGGGTGGAGGTGGCGGCGGCACTGGGCGAGCCGCCCGAGCGGGTCTTTAAGACGCTGGTGACCACCGGCGCCTCCGGCGGACACTTTGTGTTCGTCATTCCCGTGGCGGAGGAGCTGGACCTGAAGAAGGCCGCCAAAGCGGTGGGCGAAAAGAGCATCGCCATGCTGCCGCAGAAGGAGCTGCTGCCCCTTACCGGCTATATCCACGGCGGGTGCAGCCCCATCGGTATGAAAAAGCCGTTCCCCACTGTACTGCATGAGAGCGCGGCGAATTGCGACACCATCTGCGTCAGCGCCGGCAAGGTCGGCTTTCAGGTGGAGCTTTCCCCCGCCGACCTGCAAAAGATGCTGCCGATGAAGCTCTGCGATGTGATAAAATAAGCGCAAAAACGCCCGCCATATGGCGGGCGCGTTTTGTTTTAGCTGGCGGGGGTGAATTCGCAGGAGAGATACCGCAGCTGCAAGCCCAGCAGCGGACTTTCCCATTCCTCCCACTCCAGTGTGCTGGTGCCGATCAGGAAATCGGTGGGGAGAATGCTGCCGTGCATCAACCGATTGCAGCAGTCCTCATAGGATTCATCTGGATCGCCGCCCTGCCCATAGCCGTTGCCGTAGACGGAGAAAACCCCCTTGTAGTGGTTTTCCCCCAACTGTTCCAGATGGGTCAGTACCATAAAGTTGGGGATGTTGCCGCCCCAGCCGGTAGATTCCACATTCCCAGCCTGCGTCAGGGTGGTTTTGCTGGTTTCATACTGGGTGATGGGCTCGCCCAGGTATTCCATGGCGGCCCGGTCATATTCCGCCTTGGGGTAGGAGTAGGTCACTTCTTTTCCAGCGGCCCGTTCCTCGGCGGCCAGCTTTACCAGCACATAGGCGGCCCGGCTATCGGCGGCTTCCTTTTGGTCGGCGGCGGGATACAGCAAAAAGATATCGGCGTTATTATAGGAATTCTGGAAATACTCAAAATACTTCTGCACATCGGGGTCGATGGGGGTATTGTCCGGCTCGATGACGGGGTCCGGTTCCGTCACAGGATCGGGCTGGGTGGTGATAGGGTCGGGGTCGGGCGTCGGCTCCGGGACGGGGGTGGGCTGGCTGCCGCAGGCGGTCAGCAGCAGGGCAAGGCACAGGGTCAGTGTCAGGATCCAGGTCAGCTTTTTCATGTGGTTTCCTCCCGTTGGTGACATTGGTGTTAGGCTTACACTATATATAACGAACGAGCGCCGCAAAATGCAACACGCTTTTGCAAAAAAACTGCGGCAAGGAAGATCTTTCCTTTGTTTCATTATACATAAGGGGGGGTGAAAGTCAAGCGCGGCCCCATAAGCGGGACAGAACGCAAAAACACCCCGCCGCAGGGGCAGGGGCAGGGTGTTCGTGTGCTTTTAACCGCAGGCAGCCTTAGTCGGTGACATAGGGCAGCAGGGCCAGATGACGGGCACGCTTGATCGCGGTGGTCAGCTGACGCTGATGGCGGGCGCAGGTACCGGTCACGCGGCGGGGAACGATCTTTCCACGCTCGGACAGGTAGCGGCGCAGACGCTGGGTGTCTTTATAGTCGATCATCTCGATCTTATCGGCACAGAAAGCACAAACCTTTCTGCGGGGACGACGGTCGCGGTTCATGGGTCTCTCGGGTCTTTCGGTACGCTCCATAGCCATGGTTCAAACCTCCTTATTAGAATGATGAAACAGTTTTCGTTGGGATCAGAAGGGCAGGTCGTTATCGCTTTCCACTTCCTCAAAGTCGCTGGCAGCACCGCTGGTATAGGCAGGCTGCGCGGGAGCGGGGGCGGCGTAGCTGTTATCGCCATAGCTGTTATTGCCATAGCTGTTATTGCCATAGCTGTTATTGCCATAGCTGCCGCCATTGCCGGAACCGGCATTGCTGGAGCGTGCGCCGGTAAAGAATACATTATCGGTCACGATCTCGGTGGCGGTGCGCTTGTTGCCGTTTTTGTCCTCGTAGTTGCGGGTCTGGATAGAGCCCTCAATGCCGATGACATCGCCCTTGTGGAAGTAGCGGCAGACGAATTCTGCCTGCTGACGCCAGGAAGTGATGTTGATAAAGTCAGTCTTGCGCTCGCTGTCCCGGCCGGAAAAACGGCGGTCCACAGCGATGCTGAAGCTGCATACAGAGATCCCGCTCTGGGTCTGTTTCAGCTCCGGGTCTGCGGTCAGGCGACCGATGAGAATGGCTTTGTTAAACATTACATCATCTCCTTAGTTCTCTTTTGCAATGATGAGAGAACGGATCACGCCTTCAGTGATCTTGTAGATACGATCCAGCTCGGCAGGGAACTCGTGGGGAGCAGTGAAGTTGACGAGAACATAGTAGCCTTCCTGCTCGTAGTCGATTTCGTAAGCCAGTCTGCGCTTGCCCCACTCATCGATGGAATCGATGGTGCCGTTGGCAGCGATCAGATCGGTAAACTTCTTCACCAACTCGGCGGTGGCTTCCTCGGTCAGCTTGTTGCTCAGTACGAATACTGTCTCATAGCTCTTGGTCAGGTTTGCCATACTTTACACCTCCTTATGGACTTTCGCCCCCCACACAGGGCAGGGGGAAGGAGTCATGCCATGAAAATTTAGCACAACATAGGAATTATACCAATAAAAAAACCGCAAGTCAACACCCCGGACCTGCGGTTTTTGCTTTATTTTCGTACTTTTTACAGCATAAAGAGGGAAGTGACGATGGAAGAGACCGAAAGCAGCCCGATGACGATGAGAAATACCAGCAGCCAGCTGGTGCCGCCCATGCGGGAAAGGTTCTGGTAATACTGCTGGGTGCCGGCCGCCGCGTGGCCGCGGTAGCGCTGGATGCGGACCTGCTGGGTGATCTTCTTGAGGTAGAAATAATTGAAGAACAGGGAGCACAGCACACTGAGCACCAGCCCGCCGTACTGCACGATGGCGGAGGTGGAAACCAGCGCCTGATAGTAGGGGGAAAGGGTATTGATGTGCATAAACTCACTGAGGGTGGTGGCCCCCGCGGCCATCAGTTCCTGGAAGTAGGGGATATAATTGATGGCAAAGGGGATATAGCAGGCGGCCTTTATGGCCAGCAGGATGCCGCCCAGGGCATACATCTTGCGGTAGAAGCAGTACAGCCCGGTGAACAGGAACGCCCCCAGGTTAAAGCTCACAGCGGTCTTGCGCTGCAGCATCGCCCGGAATTTGTATAGGAAGTTCAGGGCATTGGGCCCCACATAGGCGGCCACCTCCCGGGCGGTCAGCTCATCGCCCAGCTTTTCATTGGGGTTTACATTGTACTGGTCGCGCACATATTCCGCAAAGGTCCCGCCGTCCTCGGTCTCGCGGTCCCCAGCCGGGATGCGCTCGCCGGTCTCCTTCAGCGGGTAACCGCACAGGTCGCAGCGCTCCTGCCCGGCAGGGTTCACGGTGCCGCAGCGGCTGCACATCACATAGCCTTCGCCGTCTGTACTGTTCTGGGGTGCATGCGGCTGCTCCTCCAGCGGAACGGAAGGCCCCGGGGCGGCCTTGGGCGGCTGCCACACATAGCCTTCGGTATGGCGGGCCTCATTGACACAGTGGCCCAGTTCTTTATAGCAGGCGCGGTGGTAGGGCGTGCCGCACTCCGGGCAGACGACCACATCGTCTTCCGCGGTAAATTTTTTGCCGCAGGCCGCGCAGGGGATACCGATGTATTTCACAAAAAATTTCCTCCTTGTCGGAACTCTACCGAATATTATAGTATACCCCCGGGGGCAATTCAATGGACTTTCGGTGAACAAATCGTATTTTTAATGCTTTTTTTGGCAAATTTCCGGGAATCATTTTACAAGAGCCCATAAATATGATAAAATAAATCGGATAATGAATAAGTGCAACATAAAATACGGGGAGTAAACAAGATGTAGATATAATACGAATTGTAATAACATAAGACTATATACAGGAAAGGTTAAAAGATTATGCTGCAATTTGAAGAACTGCGCCTGAAGCTCCAGGGTATGGAGCCGGAGCTTCGGGAATTAAAACAATCCCTCAATATTGATAAGCTGGGTATCGAGATCGCTGAGCTGGAGCGCAAGGCCGCGGAGCCCAGCTTCTGGGATGACATGGAAAACAGCCAGAAGGTGCTTCAGCGCACCTCCCAGCTCAAAGCCAGCGTGGAGACTTACAATAAGCTGCAATCGCTGTACGAGGATACCCTCACCCTTATCGAGCTGGCGGAGGAAGCCGGCGATGAAAGCGTGTACGAGGAAGCCGCCGCTGATACCGAGCAGCTGCAAAGCCGCATGGCGGAGGTCCGCCTTACCACCCTGCTTACCGGTGAATACGATAGCAAGAATGCTATCCTCACCTTCCATGCGGGCGCGGGCGGCACCGAGGCCCAGGACTGGGCCCAGATGCTGTACCGCATGTATACCCGCTGGGCGGAGCGCCACGGCTACTCTTATAAAATTCTGGACTACCTGGATGGCGATGAAGCGGGCATCAAGAGCGCTTCCATCCTCATCGAGGGTCTGAACGCCTACGGCTTCCTCAAATCGGAAAACGGCGTGCACCGCCTGGTGCGTGTTTCCCCCTTTGATGCCAGCGGCCGCCGTCAGACCTCCTTCGCCTCGCTGGAGGTCATGCCGGAGATCGACAAGGATGTGAACATCGAGATCCGTGAAGAGGATATCCAGATGGATGTGTACCGGGCCAGCGGCGCCGGCGGCCAGAAGGTAAATAAGACCTCCAGCGCCGTGCGTTTGACCCACCTGCCCACCGGCATCGTGGTGGCCTGCCAGGTGGAGCGCAGCCAGCACCAGAACCGCGAAGTCGCCATGAATATGCTGCGCAGCAAGCTGGTGGAAATTAAGGAGCGCGAGCACCTGGATAAGATCGAGGACATCAAGGGCGTGCAGAAGGAGATCGCCTGGGGCAGCCAGATCCGCTCCTATGTGTTCATGCCCTACACCATGGTCAAGGACCACCGCACCAACTACGAAACCGGCAATATCACCGCCGTTATGGATGGCGACCTCGATGGCTTCATCAATGAGTACCTGAAGAAAAAGAGCCAGGGCACCCTGGAAAAATAATTCCCACCGATGCCATATCGGTGGAAAGCATATTAAGGGAGGGCAAAGACCAATGAAGAAATGCGCCAAAGTTTTTTCCGTTATCCTTGCTGTTATGATGCTGGCATCCCTTGCCGCCTGCGGCGCCGAAAAGGTGAAGATCACCCCCACTGCCGCCCGGTCTATCGAGACCGAGGTGTACGAAACAGCGGATTTCAGCATCACTATCCCCAAGGGCTGGGTGGTCACCGCCGGCGGCGAGAATATCTACCACAGCATCCGTGTTTACGATCCGGAAGAACCCATGAATCAGATGTTCAGCCTGCTGAAAGCCGATGTGCTGCTGCACAGCCAGGAGGGCAAAAAGGCGTGGCAGTATATGGCCGGCATCGGCAGCCCCGGCGCTTCGCTTTTTGCGCAGGCCGCTGTGCTGGGAACTCCCTCCACCGAGGGCTTTTATCAGATCTTCCCCGATTATACCGCCTTTGTGATGCAGGTGGAGCCCAGCTATGCGGGCTACACTTTCCCCACCTTCAATGACTTTACCGTGACCGAGCAGTTCCCCTTTACCAGCGGCCTTTCGGCCTATGCCCTGGGGGAGGAGCTGCTGCGGGGCACCTTTACCGATGGTGAAAAATCCGGCGAGGGCCTCTTTGCGGCCACCGTGGTGGATTTTGGCAGCTTTGCCATCTCCGATGGCACCATGGATGGCTACCTGCTGCGGCAGGTGGATGGCGGCTACTACATGGCCTATAATATCATGGCCGTCACAGCGGTAAAGGATACCTTCATCGAGTGGGAGAGTATCCTTACCGAATGCATGAAAACGCTGCAATATTCCGAGAGCTTTGTCAGCGCCGCCAACCAGGCCAGCGATGAGCAGGTCGCCCTCTCCCAGCAGATCAGCCAGAGCTTTAATGATACCATGGATGGCATGATGTCCTCCTGGGAAAGCCGCAATAAGAGCCAGGATATCCTCAGCCAGAAGCAGAGTGACGCCACCCTGGGCTACGAGCGGTTCTACGATACCGAGACCGGCGAGATCTACCGCGCCACCAATGGCTTTGGCGATAGCTACGATGGCAAGCGCTATCAGCCCGTCACCGATGACAACATGTATACCGAAGCCATCAGCGGCTACATCGAACGCCTCGATTGACCCACATAAAACCAACCCCGACCGGTGAGTTTACTCACAGGCCGGGGCATTTTTATGGGGTAATTGGCTATCATCAAATCAATATTGTGTATCCCCATAAACTTTAATTCCGTGAAGGCGAGCGTTTACCACTCCGCTTCCCCCAGCAGCCGCGCTGTCACCTCGCTGGCGATGAGCAGCCCGGCGCTGCTGGGCACCCACGGGCTACTGCCGGGGGTATCCTTGGGGCGGGGCTGCCCCGGAGCGGGGGCGGCCGTGCGGTTTTTGGGCGTTTTGGGCGGCTCGGTGGAATACACCACCCGCAGGTGCTCGATACCGCGGGCCCGCAGCTCCCGGCGCATCACCCGGGCCAGCGGGCAGGTGGTGGTCTTGCTGATATCACACACCGTCAGCAGGTCGGGGCGCAGCTTATTGCCGGTGCCCATGCTGCTGATGATCGGCACCCCCAGCGCCTTGGCCGTCTGGATGAGGTGCAGCTTGGCAGTGACGGTATCAATGGCGTCCACAATGCAGTCAAATCCGGAAAGATCAATTTGGTCCGCGGTTTCCGGCATATAAAAGAGGGGGTATTCCGTTACTTCAATATCGGGGTTGATATCCCGCAGCCGGGCGGCCATTACACTGGCCTTCGGCTGCCCTATGGTGGAATGCAGCGCTACCAGCTGGCGGTTCAGGTTGCTTTCGCTCACGGTATCGTGGTCGATGAGGGCCAGCTGCCCCACACCGGCCCGGCCCAGGGCCTCGCAGCACCAGCTGCCCACGCCCCCCAGGCCAAAGATAGCCACCTTCTTGCGGGAAAGTGATTCAATGGCTTCCTCGCCCAGCAGCAGGGCTGTCCGTTCAAATTGGCTCATGTGTTTCCCTCCCGGCGGCGGGCCAGCTTCTGCTGGCGGATATCCCGCCCGACAAATCCCAGCATGGTATAGCTGCCGATCAGCCGGGAAAGGATGCGTTCATTGTAGGTTTTGCTCAGGGCGGGCAGGTCCAGGTTGGTGCTGATGATGGTGGCCCGTCCCTCGGTCATCCGGTCATTGATGACCTGGTACAGCACCGATTGGCTGTACGCCGTGGCAAATTCCGCCCCCAGGTCGTCCAAAATCAGCAGGTCGCAGGAGAGGATCTCCCGCATGGCGGTCAGGTCATCCGCCCCGGCATCCCGGTTAAAGCGCACCCGCTCAAACCGGTCAATAAGCGCCTGCGCGGGGTAATAGCGGACCTCATATCCCTTGGCGGCCGCCTCCATGGCAATGCAGGCGGAAAGATAGGTTTTGCCCAGTCCGGTGCGGCCCATAAACAGCAGGTTCCCGCTGTTCCGGTTAAAATCAGCGGCATAGCGGCGGCACCGGTTCAGGATATTTCTCATGGTCTCCCGCGGGGAGCGTCCGCCGGCTTCCGCCGTGTCGCCGTAGTAGCTCAGGTCAAAGCCCTCAAAGCCCTCGCAGCCCGCCAGCACCCCGGCCGGCAAGGCGGCCATGGCTTCCTTTTGCAGCAGTTGGGTCAGGCAGCGGCAGCGCCGGCCCTCCGTGTAGCCGGTATCCCGGCACAGGGGGCAGCTGTACTGCGGCCGCAGCATCTCTTCTTCTATACCGGCTGCCGCCAGGATATGCAGCTTATCCCGCTGCACCTGCTCCAGCCCCTTTTGGTATGCCTCTATCGACTCGCCGTTTATTACCGCGGTGGTCATCTGGCGGCACAGCGCGGCGGCTTTGCCATCGTATTCCCGCAGCTGCGGCAGGCTCCGGTAAAGCTCCTCCCGCCGCAGGGCGGCATCTTTTTCGGCCTGGCTGCGGCGCCGGGCCAGCAGCTCCATCGCGTTGCGATAAGCGGTATTTTCCATTTTGATCGTTTCTCCTACTCGTCAGCGTTCTGCTCCATAATGCGCATGGCCTCCCCGATATCGAAGGAATATTCCCCCGCGGCGGCCCGTTGGGCGGCAGTGCGCTCGGCCTCGGCGGCCTCCACCGTGGTAATGCCCTTGGCGGCCCAGGCGGCCAAAATTTTATCAATATAGGCGAAGGATACCTTGCCGGTGGCCTCCACCGCGCGGTCATAGGCCAGCTTCATCAGCGCCTCGGGGGTCATGTATTCCCCAAACCAGCGGTTCACACAGGCCTTTTCCCGGGCGGTCAGCGCCCGCTCCGGCAGCCCGAACAACCGCCGGATGCGGCCCTCATCGTCCTCCTGCCTGGTCAGCCGTTGGATATGGCTCTCCGCCTTTTCGTAGGTATCTATGCCATTCTCCAGCCAGCCCGCCACCATCTTTTCCAGATAGCTCAGCTTCTTTTTGCCCTTTTCCCGGCAGTAGGCGGCCGCCACCAGCAGGTATTCGGGGCTCAGCTCCAGCGAACCGAACAGATACGCCAAAATCTCCCGCTCGCTGGGGGAAAGCACGCTGCCCCGGGCGGTCTCCAGCTCGGCCGCCAGCGCCGCAAACTGCTGGTCCTCCCGCAGCATGGTGTTGATCTCCCCCGGGGAGAGATGCCCCCGGCTGCGGATGGTGGTGATGCCGTTTTCGGTCGTTTTGATGGGCTTTTCAGCGCGTTCGGCCTTTTCGGCGGCCTTCGGTGTTTCCTTCACGGGCTGCGGGGCCTGGCTTTCGGTAAACAGCCCCGATTCCTGCCAGTATTGCAGGCAGTCGGTTACTTCCGCCTCGTCCATCCCCAGCCGTGCCGCAATGCCGGCGGCGTCCACAGGGCTTTGCCCCTGCCGCAGCGCCAGCAGCAGCACCTTGAGCTGTCCTTCGGTGCAGAATTTCAAATATCGGTCGGCCACCGCGGTGGGGACAGCAAAGATGCTGCCCCATGGGCCAAAGTTGATCTCATAGGACATGGTTTGCTGTCCTCCTTTGTGATAGCTTGCACAGGGCGCGGGCCCCTGCCTTACGGGCCGCAGGCCGCCCCGGCTGCGCCGGGGCTGGGGGCCTCTCGGCCCCCTACGGCCGTCCGCAGGACGGCCGGGCCTGCGGCCCGCACCCCGGTCCCTGCTTTTCCCCGCCCAGCCGCAGCCGCGGCAGCGGGGCAAAATTCCAGCTTTGATTATACCACAAGAAAATCTTAATGAGAACTAAAAAAATGAAATTCCCGCGAACGGTTGCTTTTGCCGGGCCAAAAAGGTTATAATAAAGGAAATCCACCGAAAGAAGGCCGTAAAATGCAGTATCATTACGAAACCCGGGGCGTCTGCTCCCGTGCCATCGATATCAATTTGGATGAGGCCACCGGCATCATCCGCAATGTTCAGTTCACCGGCGGCTGCAACGGCAATACCAAGGGCCTTTCCGCTATGGTCGTGGGCCAGCCGGCCGAAGAGGTCATCCGGCGTTTGAAGGGCATCCGCTGCGGCATGCGCCCCACCAGCTGCCCCGATCAGCTGGCGGAAGCCCTGACCGAAGCCCTGGAGCAGATCTGAGGCTCCGCCGCCGGATAAAGGAGAGGGAGGAATCGGCTTGACAGAAGAAGTAAAGATCTACCGACAGCATGGAATAAAGGAACCGGCCCTTTCCGAGGGGGAAAAGGCGGCCCGGGAGTACCGCCGCCAGCAGCAGAACGGCAACCTGGAGCGGGCCCACCGTTTGGGAGAGACCCTCTGCGCCCTCTTTTTGGGGATGCCGGTGGAGGGAGAATACGCCGCCCAGCAGTGGGTACTGCTCTCCTACCTGGTAGAAAATGAGCTGGAGCAGCAGGTGGAAAATCCCCTGCTGGAGCAGTCGGCGCACAGCCGTTTTGCGGAGCTGCTGGAACAGCAGGCCCCGGAGCTGGCCCGCACCGTCCATGATGCCAGGGCCTTCACCCTGTATACCCTCAATGAGACCCGCCGCACCCCCCGCAGCGAGGGCGAGATCTTTGCCAAGCTGTGCGGAAAACCGGAACGGGAGGAGGTCATCGCGCTGGGCGAGCGCCTGGCGGAGGACTTCACCGCCCGCGTCACGGCAGCGGTGGCGGCCGCGGGCTTTCTTACCGAATAACCGCAGGAAAAGGAACGAAACCATGGAACAGAATCTGTTTACCGAAGGGGTGCGTCCCGGCAGCGTCACCACCCCGGAGGAAGTCCATATGCTCATCTGCTACATCTTCCGGGAAGCCGGGCAGCCGGTCACGCTGGACCAGGCCAATGAGGTGCTGCAGCGCCAGTCATTGGTCAATTACTTCGAGTTTGCCGAAGCCGCCGAGCGGCTCATCCGCATGGGGCACCTGTGTCCCGCCGAAAACGGCCGCTACACCCTCTCCCCGGAGGGGGAGAAATTAGCGGATACCTTCCGGCAGAAGCTGCCCGCCGCCGTGCGGGAGCGCGCCCAAAGGGCCCTGGATGATGTGCTGACCCTGCTGCGCCGTCAGCAGGAAAATAAAGTCCGGGTGAAAAAGGTGGGGGATGGCTACGAGATCACCCTCACCATCACCGATATCGGCAGCGACCTGATGAGCCTGACCCTCTTCCTCCCCACCGAAAAGGAGTGTGAGCAGGTCCGCCGCCGCTTTCTCAATGATCCGGCGCTGCTGTATAAGGGCACCATGGCGCTGCTTACCGGGGATATGGAAACCTTCGGGGACCTGACCCCCAGCGGCCGGGATCTTTTCATCTAAGCCAAGCCAAAGGAGAAAACATATGGCTGCCAAGTATATTTTAATGGGATTTTGCACCCTGTATGCCCTGGCCAGGGGCATTGGCACGGTGCTGTACTATCTGGCCGGCGCCGGTCAGCTGCAAATAGCCGTTCTCATCATCGCCTTTACCGTCAGCATGATCGGGCTGGTGGCAGGCATCCTGTGGATCGCGCAGCGGCAGGTAAAGGGGATCACCGTGCGGCTGCTGCTGCTTTTATACAGCGGGGCAGCCATCGCCAATATTCTCATCACACGGGGCAACCCGGTGCCGCAGGGCATTGGCCCCTGGGAGCTTCTCATCACCGGTACGGTATTTGAGTGCCTGCTGTTTTTGGCTTCGCTGCTCATCCCCCTGCCGGACCACCCCCACGCGGGAAAATAATTTTTTTCGCAAAAGGGATTGCCTTATCCACCATCTTGGTGTATAATATACAGGCATCGGAGGCGTAGCTCAGCTGGTCAGAGCGCCTGCTTCACACGCAGGAGGTCCACGGTTCGAGCCCGTGCGTCTCCACCACAAAGAAAAGTCGCAGAGATGCGGCTTTTTTCTTTTTGGGTGGGAATACACAGGTGCCAGTTAAACGCCGATTAGGTTAAAGTATTCAATTTTCAAGGTGCTGGTGGGAGGCAGGTTCCCGCTGGGGCAGACCCCCAAATTGCCCGATGAGGTCTGCTGAAAAGTTTTAGTTTTAGACCGGCGCCCCTGTTTAACCGGTGGGGCCGAAAGGCTCTCGATTTATTGTTCGGGGAGAGTGGCCGACAGGAAAGGATTTTTTGCCGGTGAGAAAAAGTCCTTTCACTAATACGGCAAAAACGAACCTTTTTTGCATGTGAAAGGTTAATAATTCACTTTTATTTACGGAAGATTTACAACATATGAAAATGTTGGGCGAAGATCGCATAAATAGTGGATTTTACTGGGGAAGTACAACTGGGATTTATTATGTGATTTTTAAGGGGCGAGGGGGTCGCGGTGGTTGGGGTGCGGGTCGCCGATTGGCCGAGGAGCGTGGCGCAGGAAGTCATGCTGCCGAGACTGAAGTTTGAACAAGCAGCTATTTGCCCAGACGGCCCCTCCCCCGCAGCGTGGGAGGGGGACGGGGTGGGGGCAGATGCGCCTGCGGCTACCTTTGGAGCGTATCTGTGCGCAGTACGGATTTGGATTTTTCGACTGAGAAAAATCCAAATTCGTATCCAGCACTGCAAGCGACAGAAAGGGGTTTGTCAAGGGGGAATCTGTCCCCCTTGACCCGCTTTTGCCTCCTTTTGGCGGTGCAAAAGGAGGCCCCCGCCGGGCAGGCGTACAGTTTATGCCTTTGTAAAAGGCTCCGCGACGCCGACAGGCGAGATAAAATGAGAAACATCCCGGCTAAAGGCGGAGCCTTTATTTTTTGCTTTGCAATGTGGTATAATCCCATTGTGACTAACCCACAGGAGGAACAGTTGATGCGGCAGTACAATAAAGTCTATCTGGAGATCACCAACCGGTGCAATTTGCGCTGCAGCTTTTGCCCCGGTACCCGGCGGCCGCCCCGCACCATGTCCCCGGCGGAGTTTCGCCTGCTGGCGGAAAAGCTGCGCCCGGCCACCCGCTACCTCTATCTCCACCTGATGGGCGAGCCGCTGCTGCATCCCGAGCTGCCGGTGCTTTTGGCCATAGCCGGGGAACTGGATTTTTTGGTGAACATCACCACCAATGGCACCCTGCTGCCCCAGGTGGGAGAAACTCTGCTGGCGGCTCCTGCCATCCGTAAGGTCAGCATTTCCCTGCACAGCCTGGAGGCCAATGGCAGCCGGGTCTTTTCCGCCTACCTGGAGGGCTGCATTTCCTTTGCCAAAAGGGCGGCCGCCGCGGGCAAATTGACCGGCCTGCGCCTTTGGAATCTGGATGGTTCCCTTCCCGGGCAGAACGACCTGAATGCCCCCATGCTGGAGGAGCTGCACCGGGCTTTTCCGGGAGAGTGGCCACCGGTACGGGAGGGACATAAAATAGCAGAGCGAATCTATCTAGAATTTGGCGAGCGCTTTGAATGGCCGGATCTTTCCGCCGGGGAGCGGGAGGGAGATGCCTTTTGCTATGGGCTGCGGGACCAGTTTGGGGTGCTGTGCGATGGCACCGTGGTGCCCTGCTGCCTGGACCGCGAGGGCGACCTGGCCCTGGGAAACCTCTTTAGCCAGCCGCTGGAGGAGATCCTTTCCTCACCCCGGGCAAGGGCCATCTATGAGGGCTTTACCGGCCGCCGCGCCGCCGAGGAACTGTGCCGGAAATGCGGCTATGCCCGCCGCTTTATCCGGTGATTTGGGCAATGTGATAAAGAACCTGCCAAGATTTCGAAAAATCTTATATATTCGCCGTATTACTTTTATATTCCAAATATGATATACTAATAAGACTATGGCGGGGCCGCTGCCCTGCCGCAATAGGTATATCCCCCGGCGGAGCAAAAAAAGCCGGGGCCGACGGAGAAAATGTGAAAACAAGGAGGTGTTGGTTCAATGGGTAATCTATCAGAATTCCTGATGGAGGAGCTGAATGTGGCGACTGCCTTTACCATCCCGATATTCGGCGGGATAGAAGTGGCGGAATCCACCGTGATCTCCTGGGTCATCATGGCCATTATCGTGTTCCTTACCCTGGTACTGACCAGAAACATGAGGGTGGAAAAGCCCGGCAAGCTGCAGGTAGGTGTGGAATACGCCGTCACGGCCCTGCAAAATCTCGTCCGTGGGATCATCGGTCACGAGGGAGAGCGCTATGTCCCTTATTTGTCAACCTTGCTGGTCTTTTTGGGTATTTCCAATATCTTTGCCATCTTTGGCATGAAGCCCCCCACCAAGGACCTGAATGTAACCGCCGCGCTGGCGCTGATGTCCATTATTCTGGTGCAGGTGGCGTCCATCCGGCAGAACAAGGTGGGCGGCTGGCTGAAGGGCTTTACCAAGCCCTCCAAGGTCATTACCCCGCTGAATGTGATGGAGCTGGTTATCCGGCCACTTTCGCTGTGTATGCGTCTTTTCGGTAATGTCATGGGCGCCTTTGTAGTGATGAAGCTGCTGGAGCACCTGGTGCCGGTCATCCTGCCCGCGGTGTTCAGCCTGTATTTCGATTTCTTTGACGGCCTGCTGCAGGCCTATGTATTCGTGTTCCTCACCGGGCTGTATATCAAGGAAGCCGTAGAGGAATGACCCAAGGAAAAATATTAAATTACATGTGATTTGAAGGAGAAAAAACTATGGGTACTTTTGTTGCAATCGGCGCGGGTATCGCGGTTCTCACCGGCATTGGCGCCGGCATCGGCATTGGTATTGCTACCGGTAAGGCCACCGAGGCAGTAGCCCGTCAGCCGGAGGCGGACGGCAAGATCAGTAAGCTGCTGCTGCTGGGCTGCGCCCTGGCGGAAGCCACCGCCATCTACGGCTTTGTTATTGCCCTGCTGCTGCTGGTACTGTAAGCGAAAAATAGAGAAAGGAAGGCAAGAGCAAGATGCTGAGATTAGATATCAATCTCGTATTTACCGTCATCAATCTGCTGGTTCTCTATTTCTTCATGCGCAAGTTTTTGTTCGGCCGGGTCAATAAGATCCTGGAAGAACGCAAAGCGCTCATCGAGAAGCAGTTTGCCGATGCCCAGGCTGCCCAGGACGCGGCTGACGGCATGAAGACGGAGTATGAAAATAAGCTGGCCGCCGCCCAGGGCGAGGGCGAGGAGATCATAGCGCGCGCGAAGGCCGAGGCAAAAGAGCAGAGCGAAAAGCTGCTGGCTGCCACCGATGCCGAGCTGGAGCAGAAGCGCCGCCGGGCCGAGGAAACCATGGCGGTGGAGCGTGCCAACGCCCTGCGGGATATGAAGAGCGAGATCGCCACTTTGGTGATAGACGCCGCGGCCAAGGCGGTAGGCGACCGGAACACCGAGCAGCAGGACAGAATGCTGTACGATAAGTTTATCGCGGAAGCAGGTGAAGCACATGGCGGCAAGATCCAGTGACGGCAAGCTGCAGGAGCTGCTGGGCACCCTGAAGACGGACGGCGTGGAAGCGCTGGACCAGCTGATGGACGCCTATGAGGAGCGCCGGGCCGAACGGGCGAGCCGTCCAAAAGCGATCCTGCGGTATGTGACCCCCCCGACTGCCGAACAGCTGGGGCAGATTCGGGACTTTTTGCGGAAGAAGTACGAAAACGAAGAGCTGCCGCTGGAGCTGGTGGAGGATAAAAGCCTGCTGGGCGGTTTCTGCATCACGGTGGGCAGCGAGGAATACGACTGGAGCATGAAGGGCCGCCTGACCCAGATGAGAAACCGTCTGACCCAGACGCCCCAGATGCTTTCCGATTCCAGCGAGGTCATTGACCTGCTGCGCACCGAAATAGACGCGGCCGCCTTTGACGGCAAGGACCACGAAGTGGGCGAGATCCTGCGGGTGGGCGACGGTGTTGCCACCGTTTCCGGCATCCGTCATGCCGCCTACGGCGAGATCGTGCAGTTTGAAAGCGGCGTAAAGGGCATGGTACAGGATATCCGCCGCGAGGAGACCGGTATCATCCTGCTGGGCAGCGAAAAGGGCCTTTTGGCCGGCGGGCGCGTGGTGCGTACCGAGCGCCGCGCGGGTGTGCCGGTGGGCGAGGCCTTCCTGGGCCGTGTGGTGGATGCCATGGGCACCCCCATTGACGGCAAGGGCGAGGCGGTGCCGGCCGGTTACCGTCCCATCGAAAATGCCGCCCCCGGCATCAAGGACAGAAAGTCCGTCTCGGTCCCGATGGAGACCGGTATTCTGGCCATTGACAGTATGTTCCCCATTGGACGGGGACAGCGTGAGCTGATCATCGGCGACCGGCAGACCGGCAAGACCTCCATTGCCACCGATACCATCCTGAACCAGAAGGGCAAGGGGGTCATCTGCATCTATGTGGCCATTGGGCAGAAGGCCTCCACCGTGGCCAAGGTGGTTTCCACCCTGCAAAACCACGGAGCCATGGAGTATTCCATCGTGGTTTCGGCCACAGCCAGCGATCCGGCCTCCCTGCAATACATTGCCCCCTATGCCGGTACCGCTATGGCGGAGTACTTTATGTACCAGGGACGAGATGTCCTCATCATCTACGATGATCTTTCCAAGCACGCGGTGGCCTATCGTTCGCTGTCGCTCATTCTGGAGCGCAGCCCCGGCCGTGAGGCCTACCCCGGCGATGTATTCTACCTGCACAGCCGCCTGCTGGAGCGCAGCAGCCGTCTGACCCCTGAAATGGGCGGCGGTTCCATTACCGCGCTGCCCATCATCGAAACGCAGGCCGGCGATGTTTCGGCTTATATTCCCACCAATGTTATTTCCATCACCGATGGTCAGATCTACCTGGAGACCAATCTCTTTAACGCGGGCCAGCGCCCGGCCGTCAATGTCGGCCTTTCGGTTTCCCGCGTGGGCGGCGCCGCCCAGACCAAGGCCATGAAAAAGGCCAGCGGTTCCATCCGCATTGACCTGGCGCAGTACCGCGAGATGGAGGTCTTTACGCAGTTCAGCAGCGACCTGGATGACACCACCCGGGAGCAGCTGGCCTACGGCAAGGGCCTGATGGAGGTGCTGAAGCAGCCGCTGTACCGTCCGCTTTCCATGGCGGAGCAGGTCATCACCCTGGTGGTGGCTACGGCCAAGGGCTTCCTGGAGGTGCCGCTGGCGAAGATCAAGGATTACCAGATGGGACTTCTGGACTACATCCGGGAGAACCATGGGGAGATCGTGACCGAGCTGGAGGAGACCAAGGCCCTGACCGACGAGCTGCGGCAGGCGATCCTGACGGCGGCCGCCGAATACAAGGGCAGGTGACGGTATGGCAAGCGCAAGAGATATCCAAAGCCGCATAAAAAGCGTGCAGGATACCATGAAGATCACCAATGCCATGTACCTGATCTCCTCCACCAAGGTGAAAAAGGCCCGCCGGGCCCTGACCGACGCGCTGCCGCACTTTGAGCAGTCGGAGGAGCTGATCGCGGAGATCCTGCGGGATCTGCCGGAGCTGGAGGACCGCTATTTTGGCACCGGGGAGCCGATCCTCGGCGGCAAGAAGGGGTATCTGGTCATCAGCGGCGATAAGGGACTGGCAGGCGCCTATAACCACAACATTGTAAAATTTGCCGAGGGCGTGCTGCAGAAGGAAACGGACCCTGCCGTATTTGTGGTGGGGCAGCTGGGCGCCCTGGCACTGCAAAAATCGGGCTACGCGGTGGACCGGAGCTTTGCCGGGACGGCGCAGCAGCCCAGTGTGGAGCACTCCAGAAGGATAGCGGGCACCCTGTGCCAGAAATTTATGAGCGGGGAGCTGAGTGAGGTGTATGTCATTTACACCCGCATGGAGGAGCATGGCGAGGAAGCCACCCCCCGGCTGCAAAAGCTGCTGCCCCTTTCGGCGGAGGCTTTCCGGCCCGGAGAGGATAAGCCCCAAAAGCCGCAGCAGGTGAACTATCTGCCGGACGCGGCGGCGGTGCTGGGTTCCATTGCCCCCAACTATGTGACAGGGTACCTGTTCGGGGCGCTGGTGGAGGCCTTTTGCAGTGAAGAAAACGCCAGAATGCTGGCAATGAAATCCGCGACGGATAGTGCCGCCGATATGCTGCGGGAGCTTTCCGTCATCTATAACAGTGTGCGGCAGGCCGCCATTACCCAGCAGATCGTAGAGGTAGCGGGCGGCGCCAAAGCACAGAAAAGGAAGAAAACATCATGATGAAAGGGATTATTACAGAGGTGCAGGGGCCTGTGGTGGATGTCTTGTTCCCCGAGGGCCAGCTGCCCTTCATCAAAGATGCGCTGACGGTGCAGAACGGTGAGCAGAAGTGTGTGATGGAGGTGGCCCAGCATATGGGCGGCAACATCGTGCGCTGCATTATGCTTTCCCCCAGTGAGGGACTGTGCCGGGACATGGAGGTCACCGCCGAAGGCGGCGGCATCCAGGTGCCGGTGGGCGACCGTACCCTGGGCCGGCTCTTTAATGTGACCGGTGATGTAATAGATGGCGGCGAGCCGCTGCCGGAAGGGGAGAAGTGGTGCATCCACCGCGACCCGCCCGGCTTTGCCGACCAGAGCCCCGTGGTGGAGATCCTGGAGACCGGCATCAAGGTCATTGACCTGCTGGCCCCCTACGCCAAGGGCGGTAAGATCGGCCTGTTCGGCGGCGCGGGCGTGGGCAAAACGGTGCTCATCCAGGAGCTGATCACCAATGTAGCCACCGAGCACGGCGGCTATTCCATCTTTACCGGCGTGGGAGAGCGCTCCCGCGAGGGCAACGACCTGTGGACCGAGATGGGCGAAAGCGGGGTGCTGAAAAAGACGGCGCTGGTCTTTGGCCAGATGAACGAGCCGCCCGGGGCCAGAATGAGAGTGGGCCTGACCGGACTGACCATGGCGGAGTACTTCCGCGATGTGGAGCACCAGGATGTGCTGCTGTTCATTGATAACATCTTCCGCTTTGTGCAGGCGGGCAGCGAGGTTTCCGCCCTGCTGGGACGGATGCCCAGTGCCGTGGGCTACCAGCCCACCCTGGCCACCGAGCTGGGCGAATTGCAGGAGCGGATCGCCTCTACCAACAATGGGTCCATTACCTCCGTGCAGGCGGTGTATGTGCCGGCCGATGACCTGACCGACCCCGCCCCCGCGACGACCTTTGCCCACCTGGATGCGACTACCGTGCTTTCCCGTAAGATCGTGGAGCAGGGCATTTACCCGGCGGTAGACCCGCTGGAATCCACCTCCCGGATATTGGAGGCAGACATTGTGGGGCAGGAGCACTATGAAACGGCGAGAGCCGTGCAGAAGATCCTGCAGAAGTACAAGGAATTGCAGGATATCATCGCGATACTGGGTATGGAGGAGCTTTCCGACGAGGATAAGGTGACCATCTACCGGGCGAGAAAGATCCAGAAGTTCCTTTCGCAGCCCTTCCATGTGGCGGAAAACTTTACCGGTGTGCCGGGCAAGTATGTCCCCGTGAAGGATACCATCCGTTCCTTTAAGGCTATCATCGACGGCGAGATGGACGAATACCCCGAGTGGGCGTTCTTCAATGTCGGCACCATCGAGGATGTCATAGAAAAGGCCAAGCAAGGCGTGTAACGACCGGAAAGGAGAGGTGCCAAAATGGAGACCTTTACCCTGAAGGTGATCGGGTTTTCCCGTGTTTTTTACGAAGGGGAGGCGGTGCAGGTCCAGCTGCCGATCCAGGATGGCTCGATGGGCATTATGGCGCACCATGAGGCCGCGGTCATCGGCATTGTGCCGGGGATGATGCGGCTGCAAACGCCGGACGGCGAGTGGCAATCCGCTGTGGTGGATGCGGGCTTTGCCCGGGTGGGCGAGAATACCGTATCGGTGATGGTGGAAGAGGTGCTGCGGCCTGAGGAGATCGACGAGGAGCGCGAGCGCCGGGCGCTGGCTGAGGCGCAGGAGGAGCTGCGCCAGAAGCACAGTGTGCTGGAATGCCAAAACGCCGAGATGACCATTCTGCGGAGCCTGGCCAGGCTGCACGCCAAGGGGATTTATCTTTCGTAATATTGATTTTAAGTGACGAAAAGGGAGCTGCCTGCTGGAAAGCGGGCGGCTCCCGTGCTATACTGGGGGAAGAAGAAAAGCCTGCGAAGGAGGGGCGGCGGAGCCGCCGGCCCCTACGGGGCCGGTGACCCGCGCGCCCGCAGGGCGCGCGGGGGCGGGGCGGAGCCCCGCAGCTCCGCCGCAGATGCGGGCCCCGCAGGAAGTGGAGAAGGAGAAAAAGCGATGAGTATATTCTGCTGCCCAAACTGTCAAAAGCCGCTGCGCCGGGAAGAGCACCGGCTGGTGTGCCAGGCGGGGCATAGCTTTGATGTGGCGAGGAGCGGGTATGTGAACCTGCTGCTGAGCCAGCAGACCGGCCAGAAGCACCATGGGGATGACAAGCGGATGGTGAAGGCGAGAAGTGCTTTCCTGGAGCGGGGGTACTACGACCCGATGCGGCAGGCGCTGATAAAGCAGGGCCTGGCGGCGGCAAAGCAGGGCATGACAGTGCTGGATGCTGGCTGTGGGGAGGGCTACTATACCGCGGAGCTGGCCAAAACGCTGCGGGAGCAGGGATACCGGCCGGAGGTGGCGGGAATCGATATCTCCAAGGCGGCGCTGCAGGAGGCGGCCAAGCGGGACGGAGAGAGCGAATACGCGGTGGCAAGCTGTTTTCATCTGCCGGTGGCGGGGGGAAGCGTGGACCTGCTGCTTTCGGTCTTTGCGCCGTACTGTGGGGAGGAGTTCCTGCGGGTGCTGAGGACGGGCGGGCAGTTTATCATGGTCATCCCATTGGAAAATCACCTGTACGGGCTGAAGGAGGCTATCTACGAAAAACCATACCGCAACGAAGTGAAGCCGTATAAGCTGACAGGTTTCCGGCTGGTGGAGTGCCGGGAGCTGCGGTATGAGATGACGGTGCGGGGGCAGGAGATCGAAGATCTCTTTATGATGACGCCGTATTACTACAAGACAGGGGCGGCGGACCAGCAAAAGCTGCTGGCGAAAACGGAGCTGACGACGCCGGTGGAATTTGCAGTGCTGAGATACGAAAAGGAATATAACGCTTAATTACTACAAATAGTATAATTTGAGACAAAAAGGTAGGGCAACTCTTTGATGCAGGTGCGTGGGGAGCGGAAGGCGGCCCGCAGGGCAATTCGTCCGCAGGACGAATTCGGCGGCCGGAGGCCGCCTGCGGCGCCGGAACGGCGCCGGCCCTGCGGGCCGTATCCCGGATGCTGCAGGGACTGGCGGAGGGGAAAATGTCATGGCAGAAACCTGCCGATACAGGTAAATCAAAGCAAAAAATCATTCCCGGTAGGTGCTGCATGATACACCCGCCGGGAATGATTTGTATAAAAAGGAGTAAGGATGGTAAATTAACCGCCGAGGTAGGCCTTCTGTACCTGGTCGCTGGCCATCAGCTCAGCACCAGTGCCGGAAAGGACGATGCGGCCGGTTTCCAGGACATAGGCCCGGTCGGCGACCTCCAGGGCGGCCTGGGCGTTCTGTTCGACCAGGAGGATGGTGGTGCCGGAAGCGTGCAGTTCCCGGATGATTCCGAAAATCTGCTCCACCAGGATGGGGGCCAGACCCATGGAGGGTTCATCCAGCATCAGCAGCTTGGGGTGGCTCATCAGGGCGCGGCCCATGGCCAGCATCTGCTGTTCACCGCCGGAAAGAGTACCGGCGATTTGCTTACGGCGCTCCAGCAGGCGGGGGAAGCGCTGATAAACGCTTTCCAGGTCCGCCTCGATACCGGAGGAGGGTTGGGAAAAGGCACCCATCTCCAGGTTTTCCTGCACCGTCATCTGCAAAAAGACATGGCGGCCTTCCGGGACCTGGGCCAGGCCCATGCCTACCAGCTTGTGGGCGGGAACGCCGCGCAGATCTTTCCCGTGGAAGAGGATGGAGCCGGAGCGGGGATGCAGAAGTCCTGAAACGGTATTCAGGATAGTGGATTTACCGGCACCGTTGGCGCCGATGAGGGTGACGACCTCGCCCTCGTGGACCTCGAAGGAAACGCCCTTAACGGCGTGGATGCTGCCATAATAGACATGGAGATCACTGACTTTCAGCATTTCACTCATGGGTTACGCCTCCTTTTTACGGCCCAGGTAGGCCTCGATGACCTTGGGATCGGATTGGATATCCTCTGGGGAGCCCTTGGCGATGATGCGGCCGAAGCTGAGCACGGCGATGCCCTCGCAGATATTCATAACAAGGCTCATATCGTGCTCGATGAGGAGCACGGCGATTTTGAAGGTATCGCGGATGGTGCGGATATTTTCCATCAGTTCGGCTGTTTCGGAGGGGTTCATGCCCGCGGCGGGTTCATCCAGCAGCAGCAGGCAGGGGTTGGTGGCCAGGGCACGCAGGATCTCCAGCCGGCGCTGGGCACCGTAGGGCAGACTGCCCGCCTTAGCGTTCGCGAACTGCTCCATGTGGAAGATGGAGAGCAGCTCCATGGCGCGCTCGTGGGCGATGCGCTCGCCCTTCCAGTAGGAGGGCAGGCGGAAGATGCCGCTGGCCATATTGTACTTGATCTGACTGCTCATGGCGACGGTGATGTTTTCCTCCACCGTCAGCTCCGAAAACAGGCGGATATTCTGGAAGGTACGGGCGATGCCGGCGCGGTTGACCTGCGCGGTGGTCATGCCGTGGATATCTTTGCCGTCCAGCAGGATGGTACCATGGGTGGGCTGATAGACCTTGGTGAGCAGATTGAAGATGGTGGTCTTGCCGGCGCCGTTAGGGCCGATGAGCCCGGCGATCTCGGTGCGGCCGATGGTGATATCAAAGTTATCCACGGCCTTGAGGCCGCCAAAGGTCACGCCCAGATCGATGCACTCCAGGATGGGGCTGACGGAGGCGTCACGCTCCGGCAGGAGGGCAACGCTGCGGTTGACCGGGACCAGCTTGGTTTTATTGTGGGTCTTGACAGACATTTAAGCGCCCTCCTTCTGCAGAGATTTGGCCTTTTTCTTTTTGGCGCGGCGCAGCAGCTCGGCCGGGGAGATGCGGTGGAAAAATTCCTTCATGGTAGGATTATTGGTGGCCAGCATGACGATGATGAGCACGATGGCGTAGAGAAGCATCCGATAATCGGCAAACTCACGCATGGCCTCCGGCAGGGCGGTAAGCACAATGGCGGCGATGATGGAGCCGGGGATGCTGCCCATGCCGCCCAGTACCACGATGACCAGGATCTCGATGGACATATTGTAATCGAAGGTGGCGGCCTTGACATTGGCGAAGAAGTGGCCGTACAGTACACCGGCTGCCCCCGCAAAGAAAGCGGCCAGCATGAATACCGTGAGCTTGTAGCGGGTGACATCAATGCCGACCGATTCCGCGGCGATGCGGTTATCCCGGATGGCCATGATGGCCCGGCCCTGCTTGGAACGCTTGAGATTCATCATCACAAGGACGGTGAGCAGCACCAGGATAACAGCGTAGGGCAGGAGCTTTTTGGCATTGGAATAGATGGGGTTGGTATTGAGGCCCAGAGCGCCGCCGGTAAAATCAAGATTGGTGATGATGTTCTTGATGATCTCGCCGCAGGCCAGGGTGACGATAGCGAGATAGTCGCCCTTGAGCCGCAGAGCGGGCAGACCGACCGCGAGGCCGAAGAGCGCCGCCACCAGGCCGCCGACGACCATGGAAAGGGGCAGGCGGACCGCCATGGGCAGGACATCCACCAGGGCGATGGACAAAAGGCAGCCGGAGAAAAGACCAACCGACATGAACCCGGCGTGGCCCAGGGACAGCTCTCCCAAAAGGCCGACAACGAGATTGAGCGAGACCGCCAGCACGATGTAGACCGAAATGGGGATGATCATATTGGAGAACTGGCGGGTGAGGCTGCCGCCGTACAGCAGGTAGGCGACCACAGCGTAAACCGCTGCGACCAGGATGAAGGTCAGAAGATCGCCGGAAAATTTGATTTTTTTCTGTTTCATCTTCTTACACCTTCTCATTCATTGTTTTACCCAGGAGGCCAGTGGGCTTGACCACCAGGACCAGGACCAGTACGCCAAAGACGATGGCATCGGCCCAAAGGGTAGAAATATAAGTTTTGGAGAGCTGCTCGATGAGGCCGAGCAGGATGCCGCCCAGCATGGCGCCGGGTACCGAGCCGATACCGCCGAATACAGCCGCCGTAAAGGCCTTGATGCCGGGCATGGCGCCGGTGGTGGGCTTGATGTAGATATAGGACATGCCATAGAAGATGCTGGCGACAGCAGCCAGCGCAGAGCCGATGGCAAAGGTGATGGAAATGGTGCGGTTGACACTGATGCCCATGAGCGCGGCGGCGGCTTTATCCTCGCTGACGGCCCGCATGGCCTTGCCCATACGGGTGCGGTTGATGAAGAAGGAAAGCACCACCATGATGAGCGCGGTGACCAGCAGGGTGAGGATGGTGATGCCATCGATGGTGACGCTGCCGAGGGTGACCTGGCCCAGCTGAACAATGGTGGGATAGGCTTTCTGCTGGGAACCGAAAAGGATCAGGGCGAGGTTCTGCAAAAAGTAGCTGACGCCGATGGCGGTGATGAGCACGCTGAGGGGCGGCGCCTGGCGCAGCGGCTTATAGGCCAAAAATTCGATGAGGACGCCGAGCAGCGCACAGATAAGGATGCTGAGCAGCACGGCGATGAGGGGCGGCAGGCCCATCTGCGCCACAGCGATGATGCCGGCGTAAGCGCCGATCATGATGATATCGCCGTGGGCAAAGTTCAGCATCTTGGCGATGCCGTACACCATGGTGTAGCCCAGCGCGATGAGGGCATAAATGCTGCCCAGACTGAGTCCGCTGATTAAGGTTTGGATAAAGTGAGTCATGGTAAGTTCAATCCTTTAATAAGTAGGCTTGCTCCTCCGGACAGGAGACCTGCCCGGAGGGAGCCGCTTTGAGGAGATTAGAGATAAGAAAGAAATGAAGAATGAAGATAGCTTAATTAGTCCTGAGAATCAAACAGGGAGCCGACACCATCATAGTAGAGGATAGCGCTGGCGGGCTTATTGGTGTTGCCATCGGCGGTCCAGGTCATGGTGCCGGTAACACCCTCGACGGTGAGGGAGGTAAGAGCGGAAGCGAGTGCCGCGCCGCTGGTGGAGCCGGCTTTTTCGACGGCAGCCTTGATGACATAGATGGCGTCATAGGCATCGGCAGCGAACTGATCAGGGGTGGCACCGTAGGCTTCCTGGTACTTCTTGACGAAGCTCTGAACATTCTCAGCGGGGTTATCGGCAGCGAAGGGGGTGAGCATCAGAACGTTGTTGGCGATGGAAGTATCCTGCTCGACCTTGCCGAGGATGCCATCGAGGCCATCGGCACCGAAGAAGTAAACATCATCGGCAAACTTGCCGCGCGCCTGGGTGAGGAAAGTAGAGGCTTCCTCCGCGTAGAGGGGGATAAATACCAGCTTGACGCCGGAGCCCACCAACGCATTGACCTGGGTGGAGAAATCGGTATTGGTGGTGGAGGTGAAGGTCTGGGTCTCGGCGATGGTGATGCCCAGCTCGCCGCACTTCTCTACGAAAGCATTATACAGACCAACGGAATAATCGTTATCACTCTGATAGAGGATGCCAACGGTATCGACCATGTTGTTATCCTTGATGTACTGGGCAGCGGCAGCGCCCTGATAGGAATCGTAGAAGCAGATGCGGAAAGCCTTATCGTTGCCCTCGATGCACTTATCGGCGGAGCCGGAGGGGGTGAGCAGAAGAACATCATCATCACGGGCGGCGGCAACAACGGAGGCGTTTTCACCGGAGAGAACGCAGCCGAGGGAAACCTCCATGCCCCAGTCCATCAGCTTGCCATAGGCATTGACGGCGCTGTCGGATTTACCCTGGGAATCCTGATAGCTGAGTTCGACCTGCTTGCCAGCGATGCCGCCGGCTTCGTTGATCTCCTTGACGGCCAGCTCTGCGCCGTTCTTTTCGGACAGACCGTAGTTGGCATAAGCGCCGGTGAGGGGGCCGATGCCGCCGATCTTGACAGTGGTGGCGTCGGGGGTATCATTGCCGCCATTGTTGGCGGGTTCGCCGCCGCAGGCGGCCAGGGCTGCTACCATAAGAACAGCCATCATCATGCACAGAAACTTTTTCATTTTGTTTTACTCCTTTGCTTTTCTAATTTAGAACATATATACAAAAAACGGTTCTGCCGTTTGGCAGAACCGCTTACTGTATCGGGAACAGTTATCGCAAATTCATTCCAAGAACGGCCAATATGAACGGCATCATAATCAGCAGGGGCAGTCGAATAATGCCCAGCAGGCTAATAATGACGGCAACAAAAATGGACGCCATAACCATGGCGCCCATAATAATGACGATATTGGCAGAAGCGGCGCAGGCAGAAGAAGCCTCTGTGCATGCAGAAGCGAAGTGATGATTCTGATGGGCGGTAGCGAACTTCATCATGCCGGGGCTCCTTTCCTTCACCGTTTGGGGTGAATCAATCTTTGATGCTGCCATTTTAGCGCTTTAGTTTGCTGCTGTCAAGACTAAAAAACTGACAAATGCACACAGGAAAACCGATAAAATTTTCGACAACAGGGAGAAAATACACAAATAGGGGGAGATTTATACTGCTTTGTGTGAAGAAAATTTATCGAGCGCTAAGAAACCATAAATATTACTGCGGGAAGTCATCCAGCCGGTGGAGGACTTTTTTGAGGAAGAACAGCGAGGAAATAAGGCAGACGACCTCCGCGATGGGGAAGGCCAGCCAGACATCATCCAACACACCGGTGAGGGAGAACAGATACGCCACCGGGATGAGCACGATGAGCTGACGCCCCAGTGAGACCAGCATGCTGTACATGCTTTTACCCAGGGCCTGGAACACGCTGCTGGCAACGATGCTGACGGCGGCCAGCGGGTAGGTGAAGGAGGTGATGCGGAAGGCCGGGATGCCAATGGCGATCATGGCTTCGGAGGCATCGAACAGGCGGAGCAGCGGTACCGGCAGGAAGAAGAACGCGGCCCAGCCCAGCAGCATGATGGTGACGGCGGTGATGGTGGAAGTGCGGATGGCCTGATGGATGCGGCCGCGGTTGCGGGCGCCGTAATTGTAGGCGACAATGGGCACAACGGCGTTATTGAGGCCGAAGAGCGGCATGAAGAAGAAGCTGTTGAGCTTGAAGTAGACGCCGTAGACCGCCGACGCGGTGGTGCTGAACGCCAGCAGGATCTGATTCATGAGGTAGGTGGTGACCGAGCCGATGGCGGTCATCAAAATGGAGGGGAAGCCGATGGAATAGATCTCGCCGATGAGGGGGAAATTGAAGCGGATCTTTTTGAGATTGACACGGACATCGGTATTGTGCTTCTGATTGAGGATAATGCCCAGCGCCGCGGCGACCAGTTGGCCGATGATGGTGGCATAGGCAGCGCCCTGAACCCCCATGGCCGGGCAGCCGAGGAGGCCAAAAATCATGATGGGATCGAGAATAATATTGATGATGGCGCCGATGCCCTGAATGAACATGGTGATGAGGGTTTGACCGGTGCCCTGCAGCATCCGCTCGGCGGTGATCTCCACAAAGATGCCAATGGAGCCGATGCAGACGATGGAAAGATACTGGGCGCCGTATTCCGCGATGATGGGGGAAACGCCTTTTTGCATGGAGAAGTAGAGCTGAGAGCCGAAAACCCCGAACAGCGCGAATACCACGGCGGTGCAGATGGAAAGCAGCAGGCCGACATTGGCGACTTCCTCGGCGGCCTCACGGTTTTTCTCGCCCAGGCGGCGGGAAAGCAGGGCGTTCATACCCACGCCGGTGCCGGTGGCAAAGGCGATCATGAGGTTCTGAACGGGGAAGGCCAGCGAAACGGCGGTGAGGGCATCCTCGCTGATGCGGGAGACGAAAATGCTATCCACGATATTATAGAGGGCCTGGATGAGCATGGAGATGATGAGCGGCAGGGCCATATTGAAG
>CALERQ010000195.1 GCA_937907305.1 uncultured Clostridia bacterium
CGCCCTTTCCTATTATTATAGAGAAATACTCCCTATATGGCCCAGGCTGCGGCCGCAGCCCACGATGCTCCGCATCGTGGGCGCCCCTTCGGGGCGCCCTGCCCGGGCTTCGCCCGGGCGGCCTGCGGCCGCTCCCCCTTGGCCGCCTCTGCCATCCCGGCAGGCCATGCCGTTACGGCAGCAGCTCCACCAGGATATCCTCCAGCTGAACGGGCGTTACCTCTCGCCGCGCCAGATATTCCACCAGCAGCTCGCCCACCCCGCGGCTTTCCAGCAGGCCGGGCAGGCGGCAGCACCGGCCGGGCCGCCGGCTCCCCTCCACACAGCACAGGATGCCGTAGCTTCGCTCCGGGCCGCAGCCGTCCTCCGTCAGGGCATAACGCACCCGGCATTGCTCGCCCTCCTCACCGGTCATCTCCCGGTGCAAAGAAAAAACCTCCATCATATGTACCTCCTTTGTCACTTAGCACTATGCTTACATCCCCATTATAGGCCCCCGGTTCCCCCGCGCCCAGTTGCGGATTGCTGGAAATATTACTGGAAAGGGAACCCTGTCAATTCTGACAAATTGGGACAACTCTTTTTGTAAAATGGGTAGATTTTGTCAAAAATGTTTCCCTTTTTGCATAAAGAATGGTATAATAAAAAAGCCCAGTCTTAAGAGAGAAGGGAATGGGAATGATAGGAAACCGCTTATACCTGCTAAGGAAAGCAGCGGGACTGTCACAAGCCGAGCTGGGGGATATGTTGTCCGTCTCGCACCACACCATATCCGCCTACGAAAAGGAGAAAAGCGACCCAAGCGACGCAACCAAGGTTTGGCTGGCCAGATTTTTCGGCGTTTCAGTGGATTATCTGATGGGGCTCAGCGATGAACGCTACCCAGGCTATGCCGCCGCCTCTTCCGATGTATTGCTCCTGCCCGAGGGGCTTACGGAAGAACAGCGCAGCGCGGTCCAGGATTATGCTCTTTTTCTTGCCGAGCGCAACGGATAAGCTCGCGTCCGTCGGCACCCGGGGCACCGTTATCCCTTTTGGCGGGGATAGCGGTGCTTCCTTTTTTATTGCACCCGCCGCCGTACAGCGCTATAATGGAACCAGTACAGGGGGCAGGGCTACGGGCCGCAGGCCCGGCGGCTCCGCCGCCGCAGCGCTCCGCGCTGTCACCGCCCTGCGGGCGGTGGGCCTGCGGCCCGCCCTCCCGCCACCCCCGCAAACCCTCCTCCAATCCACCCGAAAAGAGGTCCCCGCCTAATGAAAACCATCCTCATCATCCTGCTCGTCCTTGTTGTATTATTCCTGCTGTTCCTGCTCCTCCTCCGCCCGGATCCCTCCGCCCGGAAGAAGATGGCCCCCTTTGTGGGGCGGCGCTACGCCCACCGTGGTCTGCACTGCGCCCAGGATGGCATCCCGGAAAACAGCCTCACCGCCTTCCGCCGCGCCGTGGAAGCCGGCTATGGCATCGAACTCGACCTCCACCTCACCACCGATGGCCAGCTCGTCGTCTTCCACGATGACACCCTGGACCGCGTCTGCGGCGTCACCGGCCGGGTGGATGAAAAATCCTACGCCGAATTGCAGCAGCTCCGCCTGCTGGGCACCGAAGAACGCATCCCCCTCTTCTCGGAGGTCCTCGCCATCGTCGCCGGGAAGATCCCCATGATCATCGAGGTCAAGTATCAGAAAAATTACCCCGCCCTTTGCGAGAAAATGATGTCCCAGCTCCGGGATTACACCGGCCTGTATTGTGTCGAAAGCTTCCACCCCCAGGTCATCCTGTGGATGAGAAAGCACGCCCCCGCCGTCGCCCGCGGCCTGCTCTCCGATCGCTATACCGAAGGCGAGGGCAATATGACCCGCCTCACCCCCGCCACCTGGGCCTCCCAGCAGCTTTTGTTCAATTGGCTCACCGCCCCGGATTTCATCGCCTACAATTACCTCACCGCCCCCCGCACCCGCACGCTGTCCCTCATCCGTAAGGTATGGCATGTCCCCTGCGTCGCCTGGACAGTCCGCGAGGAAAATAAGGAGCCCCTGGCCCTCGCCCGCTTCGATGCCGTCATCTTCGAGCGCTACCGCCCCGCCACCCGCATCGCCCCGCCCTGCGAGTAAATCCCCCAAAAACCGTTGTCATTTTCTGTGTAAATTAGAAAATTCACTGCAATCGTACAGTTAGTACTTGACATTATCCCCAAAATGGAATACCCTAAACTTACCAAAATAAATCGCCCCCGGGGGCGTCGCCGTGTTTGCCACGCAAACACGAACTCCCTGTGGGCCAATACAAAGGAGAGGTTAACACAATGAAAAAGTTCCTAAGCATTGCCCTGGCGCTCCTCATGGTCTGCGTCATGCTGCCCGTCGTCGCTCTGGCGGAAGGCACTACCCTGCCCGATGCAGTTGATGGTGTTGTTACTATGGTAGAAGATACTACTTTGGCAACGGCTAAGACTTATACCACTGATACTACCATTGATTTGGGCAACAAGACTCTTACTGGCACCATCAATGTTGCAAACGGTGCAAATGTTACCATTAAGAATGGTAAAATGTCTGGTGTTCAAGTAATCAATGTTTATGGAACAACCAGTGGCAACAAAACCACAGTAAATATTGAAAGTACTGTTGAAATCTCCGGTAAATACGGTGTGTGCGTATTTGGAGAAAATAATGGAGCAACTGGCGCCAGCGTTGTAAACCTCAATGGCTGCAAAATTACGGCTGAAGCTGGCATCTTTGTGAGCGGTAACTTGCAGAATGAGAACGGAAATATTATCAATATCAACGGTGCAACCATCGAAAGTGTACCCGAGATTGCGGTTGTTGTTAACGGTAAAGCAACAGTCAATGTTAACAATTCCACTTTGAAGGGCGATACTGCCATCTATCTTAAAGCTGGTACTGTAACCCTCAATAACTCTAAAGTATTTGGTACAGGCGCAGCGGCAGCTCCCGTAGCCAACGGTAATGGTGCAAATGCAACCGGTGATGCTATTGTCTTGGATTCCAAGATGGGCTATGCTGGTGAAATGGTCCTTAATATTGGTACAGGTAATACAATCGCCAGCACGAACGGTTATGCTTTGCAAGTCGCAAATACTGATGTTACTGTTGGAACCTATGTTGCAGAGCTCAATATTACCGGTAGCACCCTCACAGGCAAAACGGATGCAGTTAAGCTCTCTGAACAGTTTGTTGCTGCAGTAGAGACCGAGGACAATAATGTATCTGCTACTGTTACTGGTGGTACCTTCAATGGCAACACGGATGTGATTAAAAAGTACATCCCCGAAGGCAAGACCATCAACTCCAACGGCACAGTAGTCGATAAGACCATCACCATCGTCATCTCCGGCGATACCCCCAAGACCGATGACCAGAAGAACCCCGCCACCGGCGCCAATGACTTTGTCGGCCTGGCCGCCGCTGCCGCTGTTGTGGCTCTGCTCGGTTCCGCTGTCGTCCTCCGCAAAAAATAATCCCTGAAACCGCGTAAAAAAGCTCCCCACCGGGGAGCTTTTTTTATCGGCTGTATCGCCTAATTTGTTCAAGCAAATTCCATTCCTTATGCACGCTTTGTAAACTTTCCGTAAATAAAAGTGAATTATTAACCTCTCACCTGCAAAAAAGGGTCGTTTTTGCACTATTAGTGGGAGGGGTTTTATACTTCGTCCAGCAGCCGCTGCAGGTTCTCCGCAAACCGCCCCAGGTGCAGCCCGTCCATCAGCCGGTGGTTCGCGTCAATGGAATAGGGCAGCGTCAGCCGGCCATCCGCCCCCCGGCTGTACTTGCCCCACAGCACCTGCGGCGTCCCGTCGTCCGGCCCCTCCCGGTTGTTCAGCACCCCGGTAAAGTCCACCCACGGCAGGCTGCTCACATAGATCAGCCCCTCCATCTGCTCGTCCGTCTGGTCCAGCAGTCCGCTTTGCGCTGCGCTTTTCGCGGTCGCCTTCCGGCAAAATGCCGTCACCTCCGGCTCCATTTCCACTGTCACTATGTGGAAAAGCTCGCTCCCCGGCTTCAGGTCCGTCATACTGGGGATTAGTTCCCCTACCCGCACCGGCTTTCCGTCCACTATCCGGTAGTGAAAATTTTCGATCGGTTCCATCGCGCGTATGGTGTACCAGCTCAGCGCGTAATAAAAGCTTACAGCATTTTCCTTGCACCAGCGGTGCAGATTTGTCACATCCACCCGCCATGTTACCCCCAGGTAGGGGAATTTCTGCCCCGAAAAAAGCGCATAGTGCTCCCTCCGGTCCCAGTTTTTCACCTCAATCGGCTGTGCCATCGTTTCTCCTCCTTTTTCGGCCCCGGCAGGCCACGATTTCAACGGCTTTTTTCGCATTTCCCGGCCTGGCTATCGGCATTTCACCGCCCCCAGCGGCCTTGATTTCTGCTCCCTCTTTTGCCCCAGCAGGCCGCAAGATTGGCTTTCTGCTTCAGCTTTCCTCAGTTCGGCAGCCAGGCCTTGACCAAGCAGCTCTGCTTTCGCTTTTCCCGGCCTGGCTATCGACATTTCACCGCCCCCAGTGGCCTTGATTTCTGCTCCTGCTTCGGCCCC
>CALERQ010000196.1 GCA_937907305.1 uncultured Clostridia bacterium
GCGGCGTTTGTTGGCGGGGACATTGATGCCCATGGCGCTATCGAATACGACCTGGTCGCCGATGGTGATGCGGCCGCTGGTGGGGGTCTCCAGGCCCGCGATCATACGCAGGGTGGTGGTTTTTCCGCAGCCGGAAGGACCCAGCAGCGTAACGAAGGAGTTATCGGCGATGGTGAGGTTCAGGTCCTCCACCGCGTAGAATTTGCCCCAACGCTTGGTGATGTGTTCAAGTTTGATCTCTGGCATGGTTTAACCTCCTATTCCCTTATCAAGGCTGGCCCCGGTGACCTTATTGACGAGGGCATTGCAGATGAGAATGGTGACGATGAGGATGAGATTGATGCCGCTGGAGAAGGCGTACAGACCCATTTCATCAAAGTAATCCAGCGTGGTGGAAAGAATGAAGCCCTGGACGCACAGCAGCATGAAGAGGCTCAGCTCACGCAGGCAGGTCATGAATGGCAGCAGATAGCCGCTGATGATGGAGGACTTTTGAATGGGGATGATGATGCGGGTCATGCGCTTGATCCAGGGGACATCCTGGATGACGGCGGCTTCTTCTATCTCCCCGGAAAGCTGCAGCATGGAATTGAGCGAGCTGCGGCTAGCAAAGGGAATGTACTTGATGGTGCCCGCGATGATAAGCAGGGCGTAGGTATTGAATAGGTTAAAGTACTTATTGGAGAACAGAATGAAGAAGGCGACGCCCACCGCAATGGACGGCATGAGGTAGGGCAGGAACGCCACACTATTGACATAGTTGGCCCAGCGGCTGCGGCGGTTCTTGCTGACGGCGTAGCCGATGAGGGTACCGATGGTGCCGGCGATGAGCGCGCAGCTGACGCTGACGAGCATGGTGCCCTTGAAGGCTGTCCAGATGGTATTATTATAAAGAATGCCCTTTTGTCCGTACATACCATTTTCGGTCACATTTTCGCTGGTGACCCACCACTTGGTGGTCAGGTTGTTGGTATCACCGGTATACAGGAAGCTGTAATCGCCGGGGTTGGGCAGGAAGGTCTCAAATGCGAAGGAAATGATGGGGAAGATGCTGGTGAAGAAGGTGATGATGATAAGGATAATGGCGATGACCACGCGGCCGGTACGGCCCAAATTGATCTTGGAGATCTGCCCGGACTTGCCGGTGACGGTGGTGTAGTTTTTGCGGCTCTTCAGGCTGCGCTGATTGAGCAGCATAATGGCCACGCCGAAGATCATCATGATGATGGCTAGTATACTGGCTTCGCCGGTATACTTGGAATTCATGGATACATACTTGGTGGAAAGGGTGGCAAGGCCCAGGTAATGCGGAACGGGGTAGGAGCCCATGGAGCTGCCGAACACCAACAGAATGGTGGAGAGAATAGCGGGCTTGACCATGGGCAGGGTGATGCGGAACATGGTTTTCCACTTGGGGGTATCCAGGATAGTGGCGGCTTCCTCCAGGTTCGCATCCATATTGCGGAAGATACCGCCAATGAGGATATAGGCAAAGGGCGCGTAGTGCATGCCCAGAACGATCAAGCTGGGGAAGAGCCCCTTGCACCACCACAGGGGCATCTGGATATTGAACAGGGAGGCAAGCAGGCCATTGCTGGTGCCGGTAATGGCATTGGAGTTAAAAAGGTTCTGCCACACCACTGCCAGTGTCCACTGGGGCATGATGTAGGGGAAGATGAAGATGGAGCTTAAGTATTTGCGGCAGGAAAGATTGGTGCGTGTAATAAGGAACGCAAACACCCCGCCGAACAGAATGGCCACCAGGCAGGAACCGACTGAAAGCAGTACGGTATTCAGCAGGGGGGTCCACAGGTTGGCCTTGGCCAGCGGGCTGGTGAACAGGTCGGTGTAATTGACCAGGGTGTAGCCCTGGGAGGTGCCGGCCAGGTACGCATCAATGGTGCCAGGGTGGATCTTGAAGGTATCCTGCACGATGGCTATGATAGGTGCTACCGTGGTGATGGTGAGCACAATGCCCATGAGCAGCAGAATGACATTGTGAGGCTTGGAAAAGAAGGTTTTGATCTTGTTGCGCCGTACGGCGGCGGGATTGGCCTGCAAAACTGCGGCTTGTTTCATAGTGGGGAATCACCTCTCTTGTGGGGAGTGGGGGCTGCAAAAGGGAAACGCCCCCGGCGCGGCGGTTGGACGCGATCCGGGGGCGCGCTCTTTACTTCTTAACAGATCGCAGGGATAAGTGCGTGACCGTTTTATTAGCCGGCACTGTACTTATCCAGAACCTCGATCCAGCTGCCTACGGTGAAGGCAACGGAAGCGCAGTAAGCGGGATCTTCGAGAACGAGCTGACCGTCATTGACCCACCAGTCATAGCCGCGGTCGTTCTTGCAGTCGAAGGTGTTGACGCCGTCAACATAGCCGCCTTCCTGATGATGATACTTCTCCTCGGTGCCGGCAGCAACGGTCGGGTTGGAGGAATAGCCGCCCATATCCTTGCCCCAGGCGGAGAAGCCGTCGGTGGTGCAGGTCATGTAGGCGATGAAGGCGCAGGCAGTCCAGGGCAGGGGGCTGTTATCAGTAACGAACAGGTAATGGC
>CALERQ010000197.1 GCA_937907305.1 uncultured Clostridia bacterium
AACTGGGCTTCGAGGGCTATCCCCAGCTGCAAAAATCCCTGCAGGATATCATCCGCAACCGGCTGACCACCGTGCAGCGCATGGAGATCATTGACGAGCAGCTTTCCGGCGGCGTGGATGTCCTGCACCGGGTCATGTCCTCCGATGCCGATAAGATCCGGCGCACGCAGGAGGAGATAGACCCCAAAGACTTTGATACCGTCATTGATTCCATCATCGGCGCTCACCGCATCTATATCCTGGGCCTGCGTTCCTCCGGGGTATTAGCCGGGTTCCTTTCCTTCTACTTCAATCACATCTTTGAGGATGTGGTAAATGTAGGGGCCGCCCAGGGGGAGACCTTTGAGCAGATGCTGCGCATCGGGCCCAACGATGTGCTCATCGCCATCAGCTTCCCCCGGTATTCCCAGCGGACGCTGAAGGCGGTCCATTACGCCAAAAAGCAGGGCGCCTGCATCATCGGCATTACCGATTCCACCAGCGCGCCGCTGGCCGCCATGGCCAACCATGTGCTGCTGGCCCGCAGCGAGATGGCTTCCTTCGTCGATTCGCTGGTGGCGCCCATGAGCCTGCTGAATGCCATCATTGTGGCGGTGGGCCTGCGCAAAAAGCATGAGACCAGCAATACCTACGCCATGCTGGAACGCATCTGGAGCGAATACGATGTGTACGAGAAAAATGAGGAGATCCATTCCGCGCCATGAGAAACGAATTTGACCGGATCGTCATCGGCGGCGGAGCCGCTGGCTTATTCGCGGCGGGGTGGGCCGCCAAAAGCGGCCTGCGGGTACTGGTACTGGAAAAGCGGGAGCGTCCCGCGCGCAAAATACTGGTGACCGGCAAGGGCCGCTGCAATGTGACCAACAACTGCACCCCGCAGGAATTCATAGCGGCGGTGCGGCGCAACCCCCGTTTTTTGATGAGCGCCATCTATGCCATGACGCCGCAGGACGCCATGGCCTGCTTTGAGGAGCTGGGGGTGGCACTGAAAACCGAGCGCGGCAGCCGGGTATTCCCGGTGAGCGACCGCGCCATGGATATTGCCGACGCGCTGGTGCGCTTTGCCCGGCAGGGCGGCGTACAGATAAAGCAGGCCACCGTCAGCGAGCTCATCCAAAAGGACGGTGCCGTAGTGGGCGTCAAAACCGAAGCAGGCGAAGAATTCTTTGCCCCGCTGACCATCCTGGCGACCGGCGGCAAAAGCTACCCCGGCACCGGCAGCGACGGCAGCGGCTACGCCCTGGCGGCCGCCGTGGGACACACCATTCTGCCGCCGCGGCCCTCGCTGGTGCCCATCATCTGCGAAAATACGGACAAGCAGTTTACCACGCTGATGGGGCTTTCGCTGCGCAATGTGACACTGAACCTCATCCAAAAGAAAACCGGCAAGGTGATATACAGCGAGCTGGGCGAGATGCTGTTCACTCATTTCGGCATCAGCGGGCCGCTGGCCCTGACCGCCAGCAGCTATATGGATGTTCCCACCGACTACCGCATCACCATCGACTGCAAGCCGGGGCTGACCGCCGAGCAGCTGGATGCCCGGATGCTGCGGGACTTTGAGGGGAGCCCCAACCGGGCCTTTGGCAACGCGCTGGAGGCGCTGCTGCCCCGTTCCCTTATCCCTGTGGTGGCGGCCAAAAGCGGCATCCCGGCCGAGCGGCGGGTGAACCAGCTGACCCGTGAGGAACGGCTGAAGCTGGGGGCGCTGATCAAGGCCTTCCCGCTGACCCCGCAGGCGCTGCGGCCCATCGAGGAGGCGGTCATTACCGCCGGGGGCGTAAGCGTAAAGGAGATAGACCCCCGCACCATGCGAAGCAAGCTGGTGAAGGGGCTGGCTTTTGCCGGCGAGGTGATGGATGTGGACGCTGTGACCGGCGGTTATAATCTGCAAATTGCCTGGTCTACCGGCTACCTGGCCGGGACGGCCGACCTATAATAAAACTCTGCGAAAGCCGGGGGCCCGCCGCCCCGCGGCGGCAGCCCGCAGGGCTGCCGCCGGAGGGGCGCCCCCTGCGAGGGCGCCCCTTACCGCGCCGTAGGCGCGGGCGGGGCGGCGGGCCCCGGCTTTCTGCACAGACTATCCCGAAAGGCAGGAAAAACACCATGGTCTCCATCGCGATCGACGGGCCGGCAGGGGCCGGCAAAAGCAGCATCTGCGGGCGGTTGGCCCGGGAGCTGCACTACCTGCATATCGATACCGGCGCGCTGTACCGCGCGGTGGGCCTTTTTGTGCTGCGGCAAAATAAAAACCCCGCCGACCCCGCCGATGTCCTTCCCCTGCTGCCGCGGGTCCACATTGACCTGCGGTTTGAGAAAGGCGAGCAGCGCATCCTGCTGAATGGCGAGGATGTTTCGGAAGCCATCCGCCTGCCGGAGGCCTCCGCGGCCGCCTCTGCCGTTTCCGCCATCCCGGAGGTACGGGCCTACCTGCTGGAGCAGCAGCGCAGCCTGGCCCGGCAGTACAATGTCATCATGGATGGCCGGGATATCGGCACGGTGGTGCTGCCCCAGGCCACCATTAAAATTTACCTGACTGCCGCCCCGGAGGCCCGGGCCCGCCGCCGCTGGCTGCAGCAGCAGAAAAAAGGCATAACGGAAAGCTACGAGGAGGTGCTGGCCGCCGTCATCAAGCGGGACTACGATGACAGCCACCGGGCTGCCGCTCCGCTGCGCCAGGCGGAGGACGCATGGCTGTGCGACAGCACCCATCTGGACTTTGAGGGAACGGTGCAGGCCATGCTCACCTACATCCGGCAGCGGATAGAGGAGACACCATGCAGGTGACCGTCGCCAAAACCGCCGGGTTCTGCTTTGGGGTGCGGCGGGCGCTGGAGCTGACCCAAAAGAGCGCTGCCCTCTCCCCCACCTGTACGCTGGGGGAGCTCATCCATAACCGGCAGGTGGTGGAGGAGCTGGCCGGGGAAGGCGTCACGGTGATAGAGCGCCCCGAAGACGCCCCCGCCGGTGCCGCTGTGGTGATCCGCTCCCACGGGGTAGGGCCGCAGGTCTATGATACCCTGCGGGCACAGGGCAGCCCTGTAATAGACGCCACCTGTCCCTTCGTCAAAAGGATCCACCAAATTGCCGCCGAGGTACCGGAGGACGGGCTGCTGCTGCTGGCCGGCCGCCGGGAGCATCCGGAGGTGCAGGGCATCCTGGGGTACTGCCGGGGACAGGCTTTGGTCTTCTCTTCGGCGGAGGAAATGCAGGAACTGCTGGCATTCCTGCCATCGGATGGCAATATCCCCGTCATTTTGGCGGCTCAGACCACATTTTCTTTGCGCGAATGGGAGAAAATATTATTTTTCGCAAAAAAAGTGTGTACAAATCTAAAAGTATTTGATACAATATGTAGAGCGACCATTGAACGGCAGTCCGAGGCAAAACAGCTGGCCCAATCTGCCGATGCCATGGTGGTGGTAGGGGGACTGCACAGTGCCAATACCACGGCTCTGGCGGCGCTGTGCGGCAGCTACTGTCCCACGGTGCAGGTCGAAACGGCGGACCAGCTGGAACGCCACCGGGAGGCCCTGCGGGGCGCCCGCTTTATCGGTATTACTGCCGGCGCTTCAACCCCGGCTTGTATCATTAAGGAGGTTCAAAATTCCATGAGCGTATTGGAAAACAACACTGAAGAAATGAACTTTGGGGAGCTGCTCGATCAATACTCCAAAAGTATACATAATGGGGAGAAGGTAACGGCCGTTGTTACAGGCATTAAGCCGACGGAAATTTCGGTAGACGCCGGAACCAAGCATGCCTGTTATGTACCGCTGGATCAGCTGACCAGCGATCCCTCTGCCAAGCCCGAGGATATCGTCAAGATCGGCGATGAGCTGGAGCTGATGGTCGTCCGCGTCAACGATGTGGAAGGCACCGCCATGCTCTCCAAGACCCGCCTGGATGCCGTAGCCGGCTTCGAGAAGGTCATGAATGCCGGCGAGACCGGCGAAGTCCTGACCGGCGTTGTCACCGAGGTCATCAAGGGCGGCGTTCTGGTCCTCACCAATGGCGTCAAGGTATTCATCCCCGCCAGCCAGACTGGTGTTCCCCGCGATGGCGACCTGAATACCCTGCTGCGCAAGGAAGTCAGCTTTAAGATCCTGGAGACCAACCGTCAGCGCCGCCGTGCTGTCGGCTCCATCAGCGTAGTGGCCCGCGAGGCCCGCAAGGAGCTCGCTCAGAAGTTCTGGGACGAGGTAGAGGTAGGCAAGGTTTACACCGGCAAGGTGAAGAGCCTGACCAACTTTGGCGCCTTTGTAGACCTGGGCGGCGTGGATGGCCGTATTGGCCTGACCGACCTGACCTGGCTGCGCGTCAAGAGCCCCGCTGAGGTCGTTTCCATCGGTGATACCGTAGAGGTTACTGTAAAGGATATCGACCGCGAGAACAACCGCGTGTCCCTCATCTACAAGAAGACCGAGGACAATCCCTGGGAGAAGATCAAGACCATGTATCAGGTCGGCGATGTTGTTCCCGTCAAGATCATGTCCATCACCACCTTCGGCGCCTTTGCGCAGATCATCCCCGGCATCGACGGTCTGATCCACATCTCTCAGATCGCCCGTGAGCGCGTGGAGAAGGTAGCGGATAAGCTTTCCGTTGGCCAGGTAGTGGATGCCAAGATCACCGAGCTGGATTATGACCGCCATCGTGCCAGCCTGTCCATCAAGGCTTTGCTCACCGAGGAAGCCCCCGAGGAGGAGACTGCCGAGGAAGAGGCTCCCGCCGAGGAATAATCTCTAAGCAAAATTATCCGTCCCCTGGCCGCTGTGGCCGGGGGACTTTTTCTTGTCGGCTGCTTTTGCGGTGGGGGACAGCTCCGGGCCGCAGGCACCCCGGCTGCGCCGGGGCCGGCGGGCGCAGCCCGCCGCGGCCGTCCGGAGGACGGCCGGCCTGCGGCCCGAAGCCTGCCCCCACCGCAAGAAATAATTTTTTCGCAAACTCCGCCCTTTGCCATTGACAAACCGGCCATTTTCTGTTATTCTTAAACAAATAATTGTTACTAATTAAGGAGTGACCTCATTGAAATATTCCCGCCAAAGAGAGCTGATCCTGGAAACCGTCCAGCGCTCCGATGACCACCCCACCGCGGATACCATCTATACCCGGGTGCGGGCACAGGACCCCAAAGTGAGCCTGGGCACCGTGTACCGCAACCTGAACCTGCTGTGCGAAAACGGACAGCTACTCAAGGTCCCGATCCCCGGGGCCAGCGACCGCTTTGACCACACGCTGGGCGACCACGCCCATGCCTACTGCGAGGTGTGCGGCAGCGTGACCGATGTGCTGCCCCAGGCCCTGCCCATGCTGCAGGAGGCCCTGAAGGAAGGCTGCGGCTTCCAGGTACGGCAGATGAACCTGGTGCTGGAGGGCATCTGCCCCGAGTGCCAAAAGGAAATGCAATAATCCCCATAGCAAAAAGTCCCCCCAATGGGAGGGACTTTTTCTTTTGCCTTGCGGCAGATCATTTTTCCGTGGTCTTGACCCCCAGCGCCTTGACAGCCGCTGTAAAGGCGGATTTCTTTACATAAATGAAGTAAGCGGTCACCATTTCAGCCTGCTTGCCAAAGCTGCCGTCCCGCGGCCGTTCCGAGGTAATGGCATGGGGCGCGGTCCGGTGGATCTCCCGCACCAGGTAGGCAATGTTCTGCTCCGCCAGCACCCGGCAGATGTGGATCTTTTCCTCCAGCGCATAGGTGACAGCCAGCTGGCGGCGGTTAAAAATGGTGATCATAAACTCACTCCTTTGCAAAATATAATACAAAATGTAATATCATTCGACTTTATGCTGTTTGTTGTGCTGTTATTCGGCGGCCGCCACAATAGCGATTCCCGCGGAAGCGCCAATGCGATTGGCCCCGGCTTCGATCATCGCCATCGCGGTCGCATAGTCCCGGATGCCGCCGCTGGCCTTCACGCCCATCTCCGGCCCCACGGTTTTCCGCATCAGGGCAATATCATGGGTGGTGGCCCCGCCGGTGGAAAAGCCGGTGCTGGTCTTGACAAAATGCGCCCCGGCGGCCTTGGCGGCCTCGCAGGCTTTCACCTTCTCCTCATCGGTCAGCAGGCAGGTCTCAATGATAACCTTGACGGTATGTCCGGCCGCGGCCTTCACCACACCCTCAATATCCCGCTGTACCAGTGCCCAGTCGCCGGCCTTGGCTGCGCCCACATGGATGACCATATCCAGCTCCTCGGCGCCCATGGCGGCACAGCTGGCGGCTTCGGCGGCTTTCTGCTCCGGGGCAATGGCGCCCAAGGGGAACCCCACCACGCAGCATACCTTCACGCCGGTATCCTTCAGCAGGCGGGCGGCCAGCGGAATATAAACCGGATTGACGCACACACTGGCAAAGTGATACTCCGCCGCTTCAGCGCACAGCTTCTCGATCTGGGCCGGGGTGGCCTCAGGCTTGAGCAGGGTATGGTCTATCATCGCGGCAATCGTCTTCTTATCCATCGTTTTTACCTCCATTTATTGTGGTTTTCTCCTCTCCCAGTATAGCACAGTCCCCGCCCTCGGCGCAAGATGGCTCCGCCCTGTTTCCTGCCGCTTTTTGGGGCTTGCGCAGGGGGCTCGTTCGGGGCGCAGCCCGCTCCGGCTTCGCCGGAGCAAAGCAGGCTCCGCCTGCTTTCACCGCCCTGCGGGCGGTGGGGCTGCGCCCCGCCCCCGGCCCCACGCAGGCCAAAAAATACCCGCAAACCACAAATCAGCAGCCTGCGGGTATCTTTTCTGGCTTACGCTTCGCCCTGGTAGGTCAGCGTATGCCAGCTGTAAATCATCGCCACGATCTTATTATCCTTGGGCTTACCGGTATCCAGCGCCAGCGCGTCGGTGGTGCCATCCGGCCGCCGGGTCGTGATGTAATATCCCGTTTTCCCGGTCTTATAGGCCTTCACCAGCTGCTGCGGCTCCATATCCGCCCACCGGCAGTAAAGGGCATCACCCTCCCGGTAGATGGTCAGCGTGTCGCCATCACCGTATTCTATATCCTGCCACCGCCCGTCAAAGATCTCCTCGATCTCAGCCAATGTGATCTCCTCGGCGGAATCCAGCACACTGGGCAGCCGCTGCCACTCCATGTTATCCAGCAGTGTATGGGGCACCAGGATGATCCAATCCGTCCCGTAGCTGTCGTTCTCCATATACTGAGTACCCCTCAGCACCATCCCTTGTGCTGTCATTTTGAAGGCGTTACATGTCCAGTCCCGGCTCTGCGCTGCGCCATCCAGCCATTCCGCCACCGGGATATCCAGCTCAGCGCTCTCGCCGCTTTCCGGGTCAAAGGCCCGCACGGTAAGATGCCCTGTTACGGTATAGTTGGTTTCCGCTGCCCACAGGCGGCCATTTTGCTCCATACCGTAATACGGCTCCGTCACCATGCGGGTGGGGGTGCCATAGGGCAGCTCTTCCACGGGGAGGCTGTAAAACACCCTCTCCGTTGTTTCGCCGCTTTCATCATCAGTAAAGAAAATCTCGTTTATCACCGTCCAGCACAGCTTGCCATCCAGCAGCCGGATGCCCGAAAGCCTATTCCCATTCATTTTGCCCAGGTTCATCCAGGTCACTTCCCCGGTGGAAAGGCTGTAGATCCCGTAATCATCGCTGTACCGGTAGTCGTTGGCACTAATGACAAGGCGGTCGTTATCCAGCCACAGCTCCGGCTCATAGTAGCCGTCATATCCCTGATCCTCCCCATTCAAGCTGGCATCCAGTACCACTGTTCCGTTGATGGTCAGACTGCCGTTTTCGGCACTGTCCGCGATATGCTGTCCATCCGGGCTCTTGCACACATAGTACAAACTGTTCTCCGGCACATAGTCCCGGCTTTCCACCCGGCCGTCACTCCACACCTCGGTTTCCACCAGCCGGTCTATCCGGTTATAGGGGTTTCTCATCCCTATATCGGTGGAATACTCCGTCCGAATGATAAGTGACTCTCCCGTGGTTTCGGTGCTGGTGTACCGGGTTTCTCTGCTTGAGTAACCCATCTTCATCCAGTCGCCGCAGGTCAGGGGCGTTTCTATCACATTATAGCTGCCATCGGTGTGCAGCATCAATACCGCAATGGGTTCGCCGTCCTTATAGCTTGTTCCCGATATGACCGGCACCGCCATGGTGCCGTCCGCCAGCAGCTTTGGCTCCATGGTGGTATGAAAGACCTGGTTATAGCCGTCGCCCTCCGGTACAAAGCTGGTATACAGCGGCTTCCAGCCGCTGCCGGAAATCATTCCGCCGATACTCATCGCCGTCACGCCGTTCTCCCGCTCCACCGGCACACTGCGGTTACTTACATACTTCCAGCTGCCGTCCTCCGCTATCCTCACGGTCAGTTCCCTGTTGTAGTTGGGCTCTCTCCCATTAAAGGTAACTCCATAGCGGATCCGCAAAAGATCGCCCTCCTGCACCGCCTCCTCAGCAAAGCATAACCAGCTAATACCCGTCTCCGTTACCCACAGCATTGTCCCGTTCCCATCGGGATCCAGCAGGCTCCGCAGCTTTTCCTCACTGATGTCGAACCACTTCAGCAGTACCTCCTCGATTTCATCGATAGGCACCTCCTGCCCCTCCGGGTAGTCCGTTTCGCCATCGGTCAAAAACCAGCACAGTCTTGCCCACCACAATGGGTCGGTGATCTCCTCCGGCGAAGCAAACTTCAGTGTGCACCCCTCCGCCAGCGGGTATAGGTAGGTCTTGGTCAGCTCATAGCGCTTATTGTAGTTCTCATAAGTATCCAGCGGCGAAAAAACTCTATATGTGTAGTCTATCCCCTCCGCAAAGGAGAGATACCCACAGCTGTTCAGCTCTATCTCCCCCGCCTGCTGGTACAGCACATTTTCCCAGTCCACGGTGTCGTCATAGCCGGTCAGCGCCGTCTCCTGGAAAGCCGCCACCCCGCCCTTTACGGTCAGCCGCATGCCATCTATTCCCCGAATGTCATTGCGGTCATGAAAGTTGTAATACCGCAGCTCGGCGTCCTCCCCGGCCTGCATCTTCTCCACCGCCGCCCGCACCGGGGCGCTGTCGGTCAGCGGCACATAGTTGTAGGCAATAACAGTCGCCGTCTCCTCGGCCAGCGCCGCCTTGTACTGGGCGCTTTGTAGCACCTCCTGCGGCACCCCCTCAGTGGAAAGGATCTTCCCCTTTCCCTTTTCTCCGCACCCCACCGCCAGCAGCAGTACCGCCGCCAGCAGCAGGATCAGTCCTCGTTTCTTCATGCTGTTTCCTCCATCATTAAACCCTGTTCACTTCACCGGTCGTCAGGTTCAGCTCATAGTCCGCGCCGCCCGTGCGGTGCTTGCCATCCACATAGAAGCACAGGTAGCCGTCCTTCTGCACACTGCTGTAAAGGCGAACCGGCCCGCCCTCTTCGTAGCGTCCCGGGTTGATCTTGGTATCCCAGTCATTTTGCAGCTGTCCGGTGGCATCCAGCACCGCCGCGTGAATGGTCGTATCCCCGGGCAGCGTGCTCCAGCCGTCCCAGTCCGCCGGTAAGGTCGACCAGAGGACAGCGATCTTTCTCTCCGCCCGGTAGCCTCTTACCAGCATCACATAGGGAATGTCGTCTCCAGTCACCAGCTCACTGGGGCTCCAGCTGTATACGGGGCCGCGGTCCTCCGCTACCGCCATAATGGCCTCCGGGTCGTAGTAAAAGACACCCCGGTCATCGCTGATCCACAGCAGGCCATCCGCGGTAAAGCCCAGTTTGGTAAAGGCACAGTTGCTTCCATGGACGCCGTAGCCGTCATTCCACACCTGCGGCACCACCCGCATACTGCCGCTGCTGTCCAGCAGCACCACCATTGTCTTGTCATGCTCTTTGTTGATGGTGCAGCTGTATGCCCGGTACTTGACGCCCGGGGAATAGAAATCCTCGCTGCTGCTTCCGGTGCCTGTTCCGTTCAGGATATCGGAAGCCGACACACGGGAGGCCTTCATGACCTCCAGCATTTCATCGGTGTAGCCCATCGCCTTGGCCTTCGCCAAAAAATTCTCATCGGAATAGGATACAACATTCGGGTCATTGGTGCTGGCCAGCTGGCTCTCCCCGGTCGTGAGGTTCAGGCACCAGCGCTCCCACAGCTGGGTGCCGTCCGGCAGGTAGGGGCTGCCGTTTTCATCGTAGTAGTTGCTGTAATACATCAGCCCATCCCGCACGATGACCTCGCCCATATCCCGGTGGCCCCAGTAGTTGCGGTACACATACTGCGGCAGGGTCAGCACCCGCACCGGCTCCGTGATGTCATTCCGGTCCAGCACCGCCACCTTCCAGTGGCTGCTGCTCTTCTTGTATTCCCCGTTCCAGGCATCGGGCACCTCGCCGCTGTTATAGGGGAAATAGGTCAGCGCCAGGGTATCCCCGCCCCGGTCGTCGGCGTAGAGGTACTCAATATTGATCTCGTCACAGCCATCCATCGGCAGGTTGGCCTTATCATACACCACGGTCGGCGCCTCCGGCTTTGCCGCGTTGTAAATATAAAGGCCATCCTGCCGTATGATCCCAAACAGCGTGCCGTCCTCATCCGAGATCCGCCGGAAGCTCTCATAGGGGGTATTCTCCAGCAGCGTGGTCAGGCGATGGGTCTCGCTGTCGTACAGGTAAAAATTATACTTGTTATAGCCGTCGGCATCATCCATGCCAAGGTAACTTATAAACAGCCGGTAGCGGCTGCCCTCCGCGAAGATGCCGCCCACCTCATCATTCAGGGCCAGCAGTCCGCTGCCGCTCTGCTCCACCAGGATCCCCGCCGTATCGCCCGGCATAATGGCAATGCTGTTGTTTCGGCTGGGGCTGTAGATCGAATATCCGTCATTGCCCTTCGGGTCCAGGTAGATGACCATATCCTCAAAGTTGAAAAGCGCCGCGTCCTCCGGCGTGATAAGGCTCTCAGAAGTATATCCGTTCCACTGGGTCACCTCGGGGTTCTCCATGCCGGAAATATTCAGCGGTTCCGTCCGCCAGTACGAAAGGTGATAGCCGTCCTCGGCACGGTAGATACCCATCTGCTGCTGTCCCCAGCCCAGCAGACGGCAGCCTTCGGTGCTGCCATCAATGAAAACATAGGTATCCACCGCGTAGTATTCGGCGCGGCCGGCGATCCACTCCCAACCGGCGGCTTCCAGATCCTCACTCGGCTGCACCTGCAGCTCGCCCTCCGGCTTTGGCATCTCTACCGTCTCGCTGTCATAGTCCCGTCTGATGTACTTCCAGCCGCCATCCTCCTCCAGCCGTATGGTGATGGCATACCGGCCGCAGCTCTCGTGGGTCTGGGTATAGTCCGCCATGTGCTGCGCCAGGAAGCCCTCTTCCCCGGGCTGAGCCTCATACAGGCTGTACCGGATGGTCAGGGTATCCCCCTCGATCGCGGCCTCCCGGGCATAGGCAAACAGGTTCCCCCCCAGCTTCCACGGGCTCACCCAGAAGTAGCCGTCATAGTCGTGGAGATCCTTCAGGGAGGCGTCCGCCATTTCGGGACTCATATCAAAGTGTTTCTGGATCGCGGCCGCGACCTCCTCCTGCGGCAGGTAGAAGTTCTGCGCGTTGGGCAGCTTACCGCTGGCATCGTAGTTGGTGTCCATCAGTTTGGCCAGCTCCGCCCGCTTTTCGGCATCGGCTGTGCCATAGGCGGCAGCCAGGTCCAGCTTTTCCTCGCCGGTGTAGCCGTACAGCTCATAGATGGCGTATTTCAGCAGCGGTCCGGATTTCAGCTCCTGGTAGCTGGACCAGTAGATATCACCCATGGCCGCCAGCGGCGCCAGGTATTCCCGGCTCAGGGCGTCCATGTCGTTCAGGTCGATGTTGTAACGGTTTTTCTCTCCGCCGGGGGTGCAGGCCACCAGCGAACCGGCCACGGCTGCCGCCAGCAGCAGGGCCGCCAGCGCCAGCGTTCCCCGGCGCTTTTTGGTGGTATCCAGTATGGTGGCCAGGCGGTTTTTCAGCGTCTTTTTGCCGCTGTAAAAGTTGGTGGTGAACAGGGTGCGGCGGTTCATGCCGGCCCGGACGACCGCCAACAGGCACCGGCCGTATTCCTCCCGGTAGGTCTCATCCTGCCCGGCCACCACGGCCTCATCGCAGGAAAGCTCCAGGTCCCGGTCGGCGGCACGCACCATCCACCACACCATCGGGTTAAACCAGTGGATGGCATTGGCCAGCATCAGCAGCAGTTTGTACCAGATATCCCGGCGGCGGTAGTGGATCAGCTCATGCCGGAATACCAGCGAAAGCTGCTCCGCGGTCAGTTCCATTTCCGGCAGCAGCAGGGTCGGCCTGATGGCCCCAACGATCATGGGGCTGCCTACGGCCGCTGTATAAACCGGCAGCGGTTTTCTCAGTCCCGCCGCGGCGGTTTCTTTCTCCAGCACAGCCAGAATGGCTTCATCGCTTAAGGGGCGGCGGCTGCGGGAGAGCTTCGCTCTCAGCGCCAGGTAGCTGCCCAGCTGCCACAGCAGGAACAGCGCGGCCCCTGCCGCCCAGCACCAGCCCACCGCTTCCATCACCGGGATGGAACGGGTGGCGGCCGGGGTGGGGGTGATCGCCGGCTCCGCCGGTTTAGGGGTTTCGGCACTTGGCCCGGTCGGGGCGGTCGTCCCGGTCCCGATCTGCTGGTAGGGGTCGTTTTCCGCCTCTCCCGGCACCACCTGGATCGGGTCGCCGACCGGTGTGGGGTCTGCCGGCTCAGCGGCACTCACCGGGTAGGTGATCTCTCCCTGGGGCTGCGGCAGGGTAACTACCGGCTGCGGCAGGGTAATGCCAATGGGCAGCAGCAGCAGCCGCACCGCGATGAGCAGCCAGGCCCAATAGCGCCATTTGGCGGTAAAGCGGCGGCCCAGCAGCGGGCCTGCTGCCAGCAGCACCGCTATCACGATCGCCATCGGCAGGGTCAGCTCCAGCAGGGCAGTCATCAGTCGTTCCATCCTCGTCAGCTCCTCTCTTCTTCACGGGCACGGCGCTGCCCGGCTATAAATTCCTCCAGCTCCGCCAGATCTCGGTCGGTCAGGTCCCGGCTTTCCACCAGGGACGCCACCATGCGGCGAAGGGAGGACTGGTACATCTTCCCCAAAAAGCTGCGGTTGGCCCAGCGGCGGTAATCCGCCTCGCTCACCAGGGGACGGTACAGGTTGTGCCGGCCCTGCCGCTCCACCGAAAGGTAGCCCTTTTCCACCAGCTTGGAAAGCAGGGTGAGCAGAGTGGTATCGGCCCAGTTGTGGCTTTGCAGCTGCTCCTCCAGGTCCGCGCGCTGCACGGGCGGAGGGCTTTGCCAGATGGCCAGCATGATATCCAGCTCGGCATCGGATAATTTTTTCTCGGGCAGTTCCATAGGGGCCTCCTTCATCTTCTACGGGTTTAGAATCCAACTTCATTCTATCATCGTAGAGCATGGTTGTCAATGGTCATTCTACAAGTGTAGAATTTATTTTCTACATCCGTAGAATGTGCGGCGGGCAGGTCTGCATAGCGCGCCTGGGCGGGACTTTCTGCCGCCCCCCCGGTCCGGCCCCGCAGGCCGGCCAAAGGCCGGTGGGCGGGCGCTGCCCGCCCCGGCCGCGGCGCAGCCGCGGCCCCTGCGGGGCCGGACCCGAGGGCGGCGAAACCCATCCAAGAAAGTACATCCCCTACCCTGTATAACGCCGCAGACCCCAAAAATGCAACACATTTTGGCCCAATTATTGCAGCTGGCGGCGCAAAATATCGCACAACTGGCCTATTTCCCCGGCCTCTTCGGTAAAGCGGTACAGCCTCCGCCGGATGACCCCCAGGCTGCGACTGACCGAGGAGGGCGCCAGGCCCATCTGCCGGGCGATGGCGGTTACCGTCAGGCCATCGGTATAGCGCAGCCGGATAAGCTGCTGCTGGGCCGGGGTAAGGCAGCGGGTACAGCCGTACTGCAGCAGCCGGCGCAGGGCCAAGCGTTCCTCGCTGGGGCCGCTCTCCTCCCGCGGGATAAAAAATTCCAGGGTGGCGGTGCTGGCGCAGCGCGCGGCGCGTTTTAAGGGGCGGGGGATGAATTTAGTTGTAGTAGTCATGCAGTATCCTCTCCGTTTCTCTGGTATCCACGAGCTCAAACCGCAGCAGCTCAATGCGCTGTTTCAGGTCGAAGTAGTGCGGTCCTCGTGCTGTTTTGATCTCTTCCTTGAGCTGTGTCAGCCGGTCCTCCAGCAGCTCCACGCTGCGGTGGTACTCCCCGGCCAGTTCGGCAATTCCCATCATGTTTTCTCGGTTTCCTCTCTTTTTTCTCGATGCGGCATGGTAGCTTTCGGCGAAGGGACCTTTTTGTAAAGAACATTTGTTCTCTTGCTTCTTAGCGTACTCCGCTTTTGGCCATCTGTCAACCGTTTTTTTCGCAAAGTCCCATAAAACGGCCTGCCAAAAAACTTCACTGATTTTTGGCGGATAAAATTTTGTCGAAAGACTTGACATTCCCGAAAAAATCACTACGATAAGCTATCCCAGGGGTTGGGAAGATTTTTCCGGCCCCAATCCGGGACCGAGAAGGAGAGAAAGCGATGTATGGCATCAAACTGCGCCAGCTGCGGCGGCAGCTGGGCCTGACCCAGCGGCAGCTGGGGGCGCTGTGCGGGGTGGGCGGCACCACCATCAGCATGATAGAGCATGGCAAACGGCTGCCCGGCCGGGAAACCCTGCGCCGGCTGCAGGCGGTACTGGGCGAACTGCCGCCCCGCCCGGCCAAGCCCCTGCCCACGGCGGAGCTGCTGACCCTGCTGCGGGGCTGAGTCCCTGCAAGGGGCAGGGCGGCCCCCCAGACAACCCCCCCCCCCCCC
>CALERQ010000198.1 GCA_937907305.1 uncultured Clostridia bacterium
CCCGGAACAGCCGATAAGAATACCACGGGGAAAACAGCGATGCCCGCGCAAGATCGGACAGGCTGATCTCCTCTGTTTTGTTCTTTTCTATGTAGTCCTGCATCCGCTGGACAGCCAAAACCTGTTCTTTCATTCTTCTCAACTCCTTACGGGCATATTATACCGTGTTAGAAGATTTTTCTCTCGACTTTCCTTGCTATTCTGAGTCATCCAGAACTTCCAAGGGAATCCGTAGCCCCAAACCCATTCACCGGTAAGCTCATCGAAGAGGAAAGAACTGCTGCTATCATTGCCCGTTAAAAAATATGGTGATAGTATTAAAGATAACGCGACCAAACCTGAAAAACAGGTAGTATAGGGGTGAAAGGGCTTTATTTCAAACTGCAGGAGGTGGAGTAATGGAAGATAGCAAGATTATTGATTTATATTGGGAGCGGAATGAGAAGGCAATTAGCGCTACAGAGCAAAAGTACGGAAGCTACTGTTATTATATTGCCTATAACATCCTTCACGATCAAGAGGATGCGGATGAAAGTGTTAATGATACATACCTCGGTGCATGGAACGCTATGCCGCCGCACCGCCCGAATATGCTAAGAACATTTTTGGGCAAGATCACCAGGAGCGTCTCGCTGAAAAAATGGCGGGATGCCCATAGGGATAAGCGAGGCGGTGACGAAGTTTCTCTTGTGCTGGATGAACTTTCGGAATGTGTCCCATCCAATCTTTCGGTAGAGGACAGTGTCATTGCGGGTGAACTCTCAGCGCAGATCAACCGGTTTCTTGGCACACTGGCCCCAACGGAACGACAGGTTCTCCTCTGCCGTTACTGGTATTTGGACCCAATAGATAAAATCAGCACAGATTTTTGCTTTAGCAATAGTAAGGTAAAATCGATGCTCCATCGGACAAGAGCAAAATTGCGCGCTTATTTAGAAAAGGAGGGAGTTCTATGAACACGGATTTGATCCTTGACGCATTCGAAAAGATCGATGATAAATATGTTATTGAAGCAAAGGAGCACAGATTAATGGATGCGAATATAACCACCATAAACAGCACAGCAAAGAAAAGCAGAAGCCTTAAACATACATTTATTCTTGTTGCTGCTATCATTGCTTCGCTGGCACTCTGTGGCTTTGCTGCGTATGAATATGGCTTGTTTGACACTTGGCTGCAAAAACCGTCTGCTTATCCAATCGAAACCGTACAAAGTGCAATTGAAGGGCAAATTAAGAAAGAATACACTTTGGCAGTCCAAATCGATGAGATTTCCATTGACGAATCCGAAACAAAGCGAATGATTGAGCGCTATACCGGAAGTGAGCTTGCGCAGTCCCGCGGATGGACAGATGATTACCTCGCTGAACACTTTTTAGCGGTAAGAGCAAAATACTATGTGGAATATGACCACACAAAAACATTTTTGGATGATGGTCATATCGATCAGTTTTTCTACCTGATTGAAGATACTGAAAGCGGTGTTTGGACTATTATCGATAATTCTACGAATGGGGAGCCAACCGCAGCGACAGTTCCATGATACTCTTTCTCCAGCATTATTAAAAAGATATTGAATCCCAATAAAACCCCCGCTCCGTTTTGTAAAATGAGAACAGAGCGGGGGTTAACACTGATATTGATTGCGCAAAGAAATACTCCCCAAAGCCGTTCAGACCAAGTAAAAAAGGACGCCAGTCGGCGTCCTTTTTTACTTGGTCTGAGTGACTAGACTCGAACTAGCGGCCTCTACCACCCCAAGGTAGCGCGCTACCACCTGCGCCACACCCAGATTTTATGCCGAAGCTTTCGTTTCAGCTTGATTATAATACCATAGGCCCGGCGAAAAATCAAGCCCTTTTTGCGGAAAAAAAGAAAAAAGTTTTCTCCCCTTATTCTTCGGTCACTTTGGCATTTTCTATCAGCATCCGCATCCGGGGGACACAGCTTTTCCAGTACAGCTTGCTGGTTTCATCCCACTGGTTCCAGGCGGCGGGGCCCACGCAGCTGATGACTTCATTCAGAGTGCGGAAGTCATCATAAATGGCGCGGGGCAGCAGGAATTTGCCTGTCTTGTCAGTGGGGATGCGGTTGATGCGCTCGATATAGCTCAGGCATTCGGTGAACTGCCCGGTAAGATCCTGCAGCAGAGCGGCCCAGCTCATTACCTGGGGGACTTCCAGCGTATTGGTGTACCCGGCGATGCGGGTGGCCTGATTCTGCGCTACCTTGGCGCAGTATTTGCGGAAGGCTGGAAGCAGTTCATCAAACTGAAAATCGTTGGTGGTTTTGCCGGTAGGGACCTTTACAATGTATTTCTTACCGTTTATCGTCATGGGGGAACTCCTTTTTAGCGTATGTGTTTTTTATTATAGCGTTTTGCATTGGGGTTTGCAATCCTTTGGTTGTTGAATTATAATAATGAACGAAGCAAAGCAGAGAGGGGGGAGCAGATGCATCCCATCAGACATTTTAGAACCATTACTCATCACCGGCATTTGGTGCGGAAGTACTGCTTCCGGGTGGGGCTGTACTGGCGGGGTCTTCCCACGATCTTTCCAAATACTCTCCAACGGAATTCTGGCGCGGTGCGAGGTACTACCAGGGGACCTTTAGCCCCACGCAGCAGGAGCGCCGGGAGAATGGCTATTCGCTGGCGTGGATGCACCACAAGGGCCGCAACCGCCACCATTTTGAGTACTGGACCGATGTAAGCCAGGTGACCCACCAATATGAGCCGCTGGAGATGCCGACCGAATTCTTTGTGGAGATGTGTATGGATCGCATTGCCGCCAGCCGGACTTACCTGGGGGAGCAATACCACGATGGCGCCCCGCTGGAATATCTGCAGCGTGCGGGGGATAACCGCTGGATGCACCCGGTGACGGCCCGCAAGCTGCGCTTTATCCTGATGATGTTGCGGGATAAGGGGGAAGAGGAGACCTTCCGTTTTATCCGGGAGGTGGTGCTGCGGGAGCTCCCCTTTGCTGAGGATGATATGGAGCAATAAACGGCCGGGATCCAGAACAGAATCCCGGCCGTTTTTTATACTCTTGGGGTATCTACGGTGACAACGGCGTAATAGCTGCCCTCCAGTGCCGCTACCGCCTGCCGGATGCGTTCTGCCAACTCTTCGCTGGTATAGGAAGAATCCAGTGGACGCACCACATCAAAAATCAGATTGGTGTGGTCGGGGCCGCTGGTGATGCGAAAATCATGCATTGTTAGCTTGGGGTCAATCCCGGCCAGCAGCCGAGTCACCATAGTACGGCATTCCGCTGTCTTTCGGTCGCCCACGGCAATGGGATCCATATGGATGCAGACTTCACAGCCCAGTTCGTGCAGGATCTGCCGCTCTACCCGGTCAATGACATCGTGAATGGCAGATATATCGCCGTTTTTATCCACCTCGGCGTGTAGCGAGGCAAACAACCTGCCAGGGCCGTAATCATGGACAATAAGATCGTGCAGACCAAGAATTTCCGGTGGGGCCAGCACCCGGCGGCGAATACCCTCTACCAGTTCGGGATCAGGCGCCCGGCCCAGCAGAGGATCAATGGTATCTTTCATGGCATTGTAGCCGGTATACAGTATAAATACAGCGACCAAAATACCCAACCAGCCATCCAGTTGGACATTAAAGAAGTGCCCGATCAGAGTGCCCAGCAGTACCACACCGGTGGAGACCATATCGCTGAGACTATCGGCAGCCGTGGCCATCATGGCGGCGGAATCCAGCTTTTTTCCCAGCTTGCGGTTAAAAAGGTACATCCAACCCTTGACCAATATGGAGACTGGCAGGATGATGACAGGCAACAGCGAAAATTCCACTGGGGCAGGGGAGAGGATCTTCTCGAAGGAGGTTTTACCCAGTTCAAAGCCCATCAGCAGGATGACCACCGAAACGGCCAACCCGGAGAGGTACTCCACCCGGCCGTGGCCGAAGGGATGGTGCCGGTCGGGCTTTTGCCCCGCCAGTCGGAAGCCAATAAGCGTGACCACCGAGGAGCCGGCATCGGATAAGTTGTTGAAAGCATCGGCCGTGATGGCGATGGAACCGGAAACAGTGCCGGCAACCAGCTTGCCCAGGAACAGCAGGATATTCAGGCAAATGCCGGTCAACCCGCTGAGCGTGCCATATTGTTGGCGTACTGTGGGGTCCTGCACATTGTCTTTATCACGGATAAATAGCCGGGTGAGAAGTTCTGTCATGGAATACAGCTCCTTTTATCTTGGACGGATGTCAAAGAGTCATTTCGGCCATTATAGCACAGAATAAGCCGATGCGCACAAAAATTTATAAATGAGAATAGAAATACCGCCGGGGCTATGTTATAATAAATCGTAAAAGCAAAAACTATCAGTGCAAAGGAAGTGAGTACCATGGAAATTCTGCGGTTTCCCGGTCTGGGGTGGGAGATTCCCATCAGCCGGGTAGCGTTTTCCATCGGCAATCTGGATATTTACTGGTATGGTGTGATTATCGCGGTGGGCTTTGGCCTGGGGCTATGGGTCTATCTTTCCCACAACCGCACCTGCGGCATCCACCCGGATGAGGGACTGGATATCATCCTGTGGGCCATGGTCGGCGCCATTGTGGGCGCGCGGGCCTATTATGTGGCATTCCAGTGGGATAATTATAAAGATAATCTAAAGGAAATATTCAACCTGCGCGGCGGCGGGCTGGCCATCTATGGCGGCATCATCGGGGCGCTTATTGTGGCGTTTATCGTCTGCCGCCTCAAAAAGCTCCCCATGCTGCCGGTAGCGGATGCGGCTTTTCCTGGCGTTATGTTGGGACAAGCCATTGGCCGCTGGGGCAATTTCTTCAATATGGAGGCCTTTGGCACCAATACTACCCTCCCCTGGGGCATGACCTCCGATACCATCTCCGCCTATCTTTCCCGACATCAGGCGGCGCTGGCTGCCCAGGGTGTTATGGTGGATCCCACCCTGCCGGTGCACCCCACCTTCCTGTATGAGAGTTTGTGGAACCTTATCGGTGTGGCGATCCTGCTGCTGTGGCTGTTCCCGCGCCGCAGCTACGATGGCCAGATCACACTGGGTTATACCGCCTGGTATGGCCTGGGGCGCTTCTTTGTGGAAGGCCTGCGCACCGATAGCTTGATGTGGGGCAGCGTGCGGGTTTCCCAGGCGCTGGGCGGTGTGCTGTTTGTCATTGCCGCCGGGTTGATGCTCTTTATCTTCCTGCGGGGTCGTAAGCCCATGACGCTGGAATATATTGAGGGGCAGAAAAAGCCGCGCTTTACCCTGGGCCGCTATGTGGATACCGAGGAAAGCCGGGAGCGGATAGCCGCCTTGGATGCCAAACTGGCCGAAAAGAAGGAAAAGAAGCCTGCAGCCGAACCGGAACAGAAAGAGGAACCCCATGAGCGCGAAGATCATTGATGGAAAGGCGGTGGCGGCCCAGTGCCGCGCTGAACTGAAAATCCAGGTAGAGGATTTGAAAGCGGAGGGCATCACCCCTGGCCTGGCTGTGGTACTGGTGGGAGAGGACCCCGCTTCCCAGGTGTATGTGCGCAATAAGCACAAAGCCTGCGAGGCGCTCGGCATTCACTCTGAACAGTACACTCTGCCGGAAAATACCGGTCGCGAGGAACTGCTTGCCCTCATTGCCGAACTGAATGGCAGGGAAGAGATCGATGGCATTTTGGTGCAGCTGCCGCTGCCGGCCCACCTTGACCAAAAGGAGATCCTATCTGCTATCGATCCCGAAAAGGATGTGGACGCATTCCACCCGCAGAATGTGGGCCATATTGTCATTGGGGATTACTTTTTTGCCCCCTGTACGCCCAGCGGGATTCTCACCCTCATCGATAGCGCCGGTGTGGATATGACCGGCAAGGAGTGCGTCATCATTGGACGCAGCAATATTGTAGGCAAGCCCATGGCGCTTTTGGCACTGCACCGCAATGCCACCGTCACCGTCTGTCACAGCAGGACCAAAAATCTGCCGGAGGTGACCCGTCGGGCGGATATCCTTATTTCCGCCGTGGGCAAGGCTGGGTTTGTCACCGGGGAGATGATTAAACCCGGTGCGGTAGTCATTGATGTGGGAATGAACCGCAACGCAGCAGGGAAACTTTGCGGCGATGTGGATTTCGAGAGCGTTTTCCCGGTGGCGGGATGGCTCACGCCGGTTCCCGGCGGGGTAGGCCCTATGACCATCACCATGCTGCTGCGCTCCACCGTACTGGCCGCCGAAAAGCACCATAAAAAGCAGTAAGAATCCAGCAAAAAGCACTTTACAGCAGCCATATTATATGCTATAATTCCATATTGATATGACCGGATCCCGGTATTTGGGAGTGTTCCCCCGTGGGAACTTCACCGATCCCGATGCTTAGATCTTGGCGTAAATAATTTATGAGGTGAAATAACATGATTCTCAAGGAAGAAAAGAACAAGATCATTACTGAGTACGCGACCCACGAGGGCGACACCGGTTCCCCCGAAGTTCAGATCGCTGTTCTCACCAACCGCATCAACAGCCTGACCAAGCACATGCAGCAGAACCCTAAGGACTTCCATTCCAACCGTGGTCTGCTCAAGATGGTCGGTCACCGCAGAAACCTGCTGAACTACCTCAAGAAGAAGGATATCGAGCGTTACCGCGCGATCATTGCCAAGCTGGGTCTGCGTAAGTAAGCAAAACTGCCGGAGGGCAGGCGGGGTTTCCGTCTGCCCTCTTAGCCGGTTTTTAGCCCATTTTCTACAGGTAAGCAGGGCGGCTTTTGCCCTCGTGTTTAGCAGTGAATCGTTCCCCCGGAAGGCAAAAATCTTCCCCGGAGGAAGGCTTTATTGCTAAAACGAAAGCGGAGCCGTCTGACCAAAAGACACAAAGTAAGGAGAAAAAAGATGTTTGAAAACTTCCGCGTATTTGAAACCGAATTTGCCGGACGCAAGATGACCTTTGAGACCGGCAAGATGTGCTGCCAGGCCGGCGGTTCTGTGCTGGTCCGCTATGGCGAGACCACCGTACTGGTCAATGCTACCGCCTCCGCCAAGCCCCGTGACGGCATCGACTTCCTGCCGCTTTCTGTTGATTTTGAAGAGAAGCTGTACGCCGTGGGCAAGATCCCTGGTTCTTTCCTGAAGCGGGAGGGCCGCCCCAGTGATAAAGCCGTTCTTTCCAGCCGTGTGGTAGACCGTCCCATCCGTCCGCTGTTCCCCAAGGATATGCGCAACGATGTTTCCGTTGTGATGACCGTTCTCTCCGTTGATCCTGACTGTGTGCCGGAGATTGCCGGTATGATCGGTGCCTCCATGGCGCTGTCCATCTCTGATATTCCCTGGAATGGGCCCATCGCCGGTATCAATGTCGGTCTGGTCGATGGTGAGATCATCCTTACCCCCAATGCCGAGCAGCGCCAGAAGAGCGATCTTCAGCTCACCGTAGCTGGCACCGCCGAAAAGGTCTGCATGATCGAAGCCGGCGCCAATGAGGTGGATGACGACACCATGCTGGAAGCCATTATGAAGGGCTTTGCCGAGGTGCAGAAGATGGTTGCCTTCATCAAGGAAGTGCAGGCGGAGATCGGCAAGCCCAAGTTTACTTTTGAATCCCAGGAGATCGATCATGATCTCTTCGAAGCCATCAAGGATGAATTCATCGCGGATGTCCGTGCTGCCATGGATACCGATGACAAGAATGTCCGTGATGAGCGTATGCGCCCCATTTATGACCGCCTGCATGCCGAGTATGATGAGAAATACCCCGAGCAGGGTGCCATGTTGGATGAATGCATCTACAAGCTGCAGAAGTTTGTAGTGCGCCGCTGGCTGCTGGATGACGGTAAGCGTGTAGACGGCCGCGGTATGGATGAGATCCGTCCGCTGGATGCCGAAGTTGGCATTATTCCCCGTGTTCACGGTTCCGGTATGTTCACCCGCGGTCAGACCCAGGTTTTGACCATCGCCACCCTTGGTACCATCCGTGAGGCTCAGATCCTCGATGGCATCGATGAGCAGACCAGTAAGCGCTATATCCATCAGTATAATATGCCTTCCTACTCTGTTGGTGAGACCCGTCCCAGCCGTGGTCCCGGCCGTCGCGAGATCGGCCATGGTGCCTTGGCTGAGCGTGCTCTGGAGCCCGTAATTCCCAGCGTAGAGGAGTTCCCCTACACCCTGCGTCTGGTTTCCGAGGTTCTTTCCTCCAACGGCTCCACTTCTCAGGGCTCTATCTGCGGTTCCACTCTGGCGCTCATGGATGCCGGTGTTCCCATCAAGGCACCCGTAGCCGGTATTTCCTGCGGTCTTATCACCGAGGGCGACCGCTGGATGACCATGGTGGATATTCAGGGCGTCGAAGATTTCTTCGGCGATATGGACTTTAAGGTAGGCGGCACCAAGAAGGGTATCACCGCTATCCAAATGGACCTCAAGATCGACGGCCTGACCCCCGAGATCATCAAAGAGGCCTTTGCCAAGACCCACAAGGCCCGCAACTATATCCTTGATGAAGTCATGCTCAAGGCTATTCCCGCTCCGCGGCCCGAGCTTTCCAAGTATGCTCCCAAGATGCTCAGCATGACTATTGACCCCGATAAGATCCGCGAGGTCATCGGCTCCGGCGGCAAGACCATCCAGAAGATCTGCGCCGAGTGCAATGTCAAGATCGATATTGAGGATGACGGCCATGTATTTGTTTCCGCCATCGATATCGATGACTGCCGTGCCGCTATCAATATCATCGAAACCATTGTCAATGATCCCGAGGTTGGTGCTATCTATAAGGGCGTTGTTACCCGCCTGATGAATTTCGGCGCCTTTGTTGAGATCGCTCCCGGCAAGGAAGGCCTGGTTCACATTTCCAAGCTGGATTCCAAACGCGTGGAAAAGGTGGAGGATGTGGTATCCGTCGGCGATGAGATCCTCGTTATGGTTACCGAGATTGACCAGCAGGGCCGCATCAATCTTTCCCGCAAGGATGCCATCGCCAAGATGGAAGCCAAGAAGGAAGGCAAGGAATAATCACCTTAGCGTAAGCCAGGCGGGGCAGGGGAGAGCAAACTACCCGTGCCCCGCTTTTTATCACCAAGCTGTGAATAAAACCTGAACATTTTATCCATGGTCTTGCCGCATTATCCTCTTTTTGCTACAATATAAAATAACACCGTTCCCTGTGATGGTGCTATCAACATTTTTACTCAAACAAGGAGTGTGTATTTTTTTGGACGACATAGGCAGTACAACCTACCTACTTATTCTGATCCTTCTACTGTTATCCGCTTTCTTTTCCGCTTCCGAGACCGCTTTTTCCGCGGCGAACATGATCCGTCTGAAAACCATGGCGGAGGACGGCAACAAGCGTGCGGCGCTCGCCGTCAAGGTCGCCTCTCAGTATGATAAGCTCATTGCCACCATTCTCATCGGTAATAACCTTGTCAATATCGCCATTTCCTCACTGGTCACGGTGATTGCTACGGCGTACTTTAAGAATTACGCGGTCGCCATCGCTACCGGTATCACTACGCTCATTGTGCTCACCTTCGGCGAGATCCTCCCCAAGAGCTTCGCCAAGATGAACGCCGAAAGCATTTCCATGACCTTCGCCGGCGTCCTGCGTATCCTGATGATCGTATTCACCCCGCTCAGCTTTCTTTTTCTGCGGCTTATGCAGCCCTTTAAGAAGAAGGAGGATGGGGAAGAACAGCCCACCATCACTGAGCAGGAACTGATGTATATGCTGGATACCATCGAGGAGGAGGGCGTGCTGGAGGAGCAGGAAAAAGAGCTGGTGCAGTCCGCCCTTGAGTTCAATGATACTACCGTTGAGGATATCCTCACACCCCGCGTCAATATGGTGGCATTGGATGAAGAAGCCACTCCGCAGGAGGTCCTGCAGGTCATTACCGAGGAAGGCTTTTCCCGCATTCCCGTTTACAGTGAGACGGTGGATCATATCATCGGTGTGGTGCATACTCGTGATATTCTGCAGGCTGCCCTGTTGAATAAGAACTTCGATATCAAAAAACTGATGACCGAGCCGATGTATGTGCATCGCAGCATGAAAATTGCCCGTCTCCTCTCGGAATTCCAGCGCAAAAAGGTGCATATCGCCATCGTTATGGATGACTATGGCGGTACGCTGGGCATCGTCACCATGGAGGATGTCCTGGAGGAACTGGTCGGTGAGATTTATGATGAGCGCGATGAGGTCGTCACCGAATTTACCGAGGTGACCCCCGATACCTATGAGATCAGCGGTGATATGCCGGTGGATGACTTCCTGGACGAAATTGACTACCATCCCGCCGATATTGAGGAAGATGATTACGATACCATGAATGGTCTGGCGCTTTCTGTGTTGGAGCACATCCCCGCTGTTGGCGAGACCTTCCAGCTTGGCCGGCTTACCTTTACCGTGCTGGAAATGGAAGAACAGAAGATCGAAAAAATGCGTGTCATCCTTGCTCCTGATCCTGAAAAGGAGGCCGAAAAGGCTAAGGAAAAGGAGTGACACTACGCCCCTTGTAAGGAAAGGAACCTGCTATGAGTACAGAGAAAACGAATGCCCGCAACCGTCACGCGGCGCCGATTGGCCTCGTTTTTATCGTGCTGTGCGTTATTGGGTTATGCACCGTGTTTAATTGGTGCTATGGCCTTACCCGCAATCTGGCGGATAACACCGCCCAAAAGACCAAGTACGAGCAGATGCTGCTGCCAGTGGTCATGTTCGACCCGCCCGATTTTACTGATCCCGCCACCTGTGATAACGAGTTTCTGCTGCAAAGCAGCCTGTGGGCCTGTATGCTGGGCGAACGCCGCGGCAGCTACGAATTTGATGAGTACGGCCGCATGGTCATTCCGGCGGCGGATGTGGACGCCCAGGCTGTCAGTCTGTTTGGTCCGAATATCAAGCTGGAGCATATGACCATCGGTGATATGGAAAATGCCTATCAGTACGATAGCGATATTGCTTCCTACCATGTGCCCATCATTGCCATGACCGGCTTTGCCACCCCCAGCGTGGAAAAAATCGCGATGAAGCAGGATAGCTGCCAGCTCACCGTGGGCTATGTACCGCCCACCACAGTGCTCAGTATCAATTACGATAGCAAGGGCAACTTGGAGGAGACTCCCTCCAAGTACATGCTGTATGAGCTGCGGAAAAACGGCAAGGATTTTTATCTCTACTCTGTTACCACCATCATGAATGATAGTGTTTCCGGCACCGAGTTTAATACCGGTACCGCCGGCCGGGTAGATACGCTCACCCCCTCCGATAGTCAGGGGAGCGGTAATACCCAGGCCCCGTAAGCCAGTTCACTTACAACCCCCGATCCGCTGTGGTCGGGGGTTTTTCTGTCATAACTGTTGTGTTTTGGCACAAATTGCGCTATAATATTAGCGTTCTTTTTGATTCTGGTGGAAAAAGAGAGGGGGTAGGCGTATGACCGTGGCGAAAAAGATTGTTTCCACGCTGTTGGTAGCTGCGGTGGCTGTCGGCATTGGGCTGGCGCTGGCACTGCTTCTCCCTCAGGGGGGATCTCCCCCGCCGGAACCCACCCCCACCGAAATGGCGGATACGACCCTCCATACCGGCCGCTTGCCGGGCTACGAAAACGCCCCGCAGAATACCACTCCGGAATATTTTTGGTACCTCTTTAATGGCAGTCTAGCCACTGGGAAAGATGGCAGCCTGCCGCTGCTGCTGGAAAACACCCCCGGCAATGAATGCGTGATGCGGGTGCGCTACACTTTGGCTGATGGCACTACACTGCTTACCACTCCAGTCATCGGGGCAGGGGAGTACCTGCTGTATGCCTACCCGGATTCCCTGCCGGCACCCGGCAGCTATCCAGTCACAGTTACCATTCTGGTGTACCACGCCGAACAGGACCCCGTGACGGATGAACCCTTTGCAACCTACACCGAGCAGGCCATGCTCACCGTCCCACAGGATGCGGTGCTACCCAATTCAACAACCTAATTCATTGGGAATTGTATGCCAGGCCTGACAACTTTTTTGACAACTTTTTTGAGCAAAACATATGCAGATCTGAATGTTTTTTATCAAAACGGCGCAGCGGATGCGAAAAATATGGAAGCCATAAGACAGGGTGATTCATTTGCTTTTGTGTGTTGCCCAGTAGATGAAAAACCTATAAACCCGCTTGAATACAGGGATATTTGACCTTATAGAACTCTTGAAAGGATGATATTTTATGAGCGAGTACCTCACCCGTGAACGCAACCTGACCCTGCTTACCGACTACTACGAGTATACGATGGTGAACGGGTACTTCCATGCCGGCATTCAGGATAAGATCGCCGTGTTCGATGTCTTTTTCCGCCGTGTGCCGGAAAACGGCGGCTTTGCCATCTATGCTGGCCTGCAGCAGATCATTGAGCTTATCAATGGCCTTTCTTTTACCGAGGAGGACATCGAATACTTCCGTAAAAAGGGGTGCTTT